>JAPYSD010000001.1 GCA_029936705.1 Croceicoccus sp.
TGATGAGTGTTGGCCTCGTCTGGAGGGTTGATCTTAAGCGGCGATCTTGCGGTGCTGCAAGCGCCGATGGGCGATGGTCTTTCGTTTGATCCTTCGGCGCCGATCCAGAACGGCAGAAGCCCTGCCGAAGTAGGCATCCGCGGGCGTCACATTATCCAGGCTCTCATGGTAGCGCTGGTGGTTGTAGTGTTCGATGAAGGCCTCGATCTGGCATTCGAGGTCACCGGGCAGGAAATAGTTTTCCAGTAGCACGCGGTTCTTCAGCGTCTGGTGCCAGCGCTCGATCTTGCCTTAGGTCTGGGGATGGAACGGCGCGCCGCGGACATGGGCCATGATCTTGGTGTCCAAATAATCGGCCAGCTCGTTCGCGATGTAGCTCGGCCCATTGTCCGATAGGAGGCGGGGCTTGTGCAGCACGGTAGCATGATCGCAACCTGACGCCTCCAGCGCGAGGTCGAGCGTATCGGTGACGTCGCTGGCGCACATGGTCGAGCACAGCTTCCACGCGAAGACGTGAGCCGCGAGAAGTCGTCGAGCACGGTCGAGAGGTACATCCAGCCCCACCCGATTTTCTTGAATTAAGTAAAATCCGTCTGCCACATCTCGTTCGGCCGGGCGGTCTTGTCGCGGGAACTCATCCGCCGCCTTGATGACGGTATAGGCCGGGCTGGTGATGAGATCATGGGCCTTCAGCAGCCTGTAAACGCTGGCTTCCGACACGAAGTAGCGCCTCTCGCCAGTGAAGCGTACGGCCAGTTCGCGCGGGGAGAGATCGCTGTGCTCCAGCGCCATCTCGACGATCTGGTGCTGGATGCGGGCCTCGATCCGGTTCCACACGCGGCCCGGCGTAGAGGGGCGATCTTCCAGTGCCTCCGGACCGCCTTCGAGGAAGCGATCGTACCAGCGGTAGAATGTCCGGCGGGGAATGCCGAGTTGGTCCAGCGTACGCTTGGCTGGCAGGTGCGATTGCTCGACCAACCTGATGATCTCCAGCTTCTCGGATGCGGGATATCTCATGCCTCGTCGTCCCCAAACCCGCTGATGCTTTTTTTGAGCAGCCGGTTCTCAAGGGTGAGATCCGCGACGCACTCCTTCAGATCGCGGGCTTCGCGGCGCAGATCCTGTACCTCAGTGCTGGTCGCGGCTCGTGCGGTATCCCCGGCAAGCCGGCGCTTGCCATGTCACCGGCCAGATGATCCCCCGGATCATCTGGCGTAGCTCCATTCCATGAATTCCTTGGACCAGGTGTAGTAGGGTTCTGGGCGATACCTTCCTTGCGTCACAGCTCGGCAATGCTGTCATCGCCGCGCAGGCCCTCCAGAACGATGCGGATCTTGTCCTCTGCCGAAAAATGCCGCCGGGTACGCCGCTTGATGTCTTTAACGACCGCCTCCGCGCTGGGTTTGGCTGCCGAATTCGACTTGGAGTGTTTTGGCCTGCTGGGTGGCATCGGCGCACACCCCGAAGACGTGATGCACATGAAGCGCACCGCCGACCGCCTGTTCGGCGACAACTACGAATGGTCGGTGCTGGCCGCGGGCGCGAACCAGATGCCGGTGCCGGCGATGGCGGCCAGCATGGGCGGGCACGTGCGCGTCGGGCTGGAAGACAGCCTGTGGCTGGGCAAGGGGCAACTGGTCGAAACGAACGCGGCACAGGTGACGAAGGTTCGCCAGATCCTCGAAGGACTGGGCTGCGAAATCGCATCGCCAGACGAAGCGCGCGAAATCCTTTCGCTCAAGGGCGGCGACGCGGTCGCGTTCTGAGACCTCTACGTTCCACACTCGAGGAACAGAGCAAAACCATATTGAGGTGACATTGTGAAAGTGGGCCGGTCTCACAGTTGGTATTTCCGGCGGATTTTGCTTTGGAGGGAGACAAGTCTGTGAAACGAAAGCGGTTTTCTACAGAGCAGATTTTGTCGATGCTGGAGCAGGCGGAGTTGGGCCCGCCGGTGGCCGATTTGATCCGCCAAGTCGGTATTTCCAAGCAGACATTCTACAGGTGGAAGCGGCAGTATGGAGGGCTGGAGTCGGACCAAGTCCGCGAGTTGAAGCAAGAAAATGGCGGCATCCAAACGCCACATCCCGCACTTCAGCTCCATCGAGGAAGTCGATGTCACCAAGCTTGAGGAGATGCCAAGCGATCGCAACGCTGCGCGCGGCAACAAACCGAAACTGACCATCCTGTCCATGCTGATCACCGCGATTTGCAAGATCCTGCCCGATCATCCTATGCTCAACGCGCCCTTCGACGATGAAGCAGGCATCGTTTCGCGGTTCCGAAGCATGCCCATCGGGATCGCGACAAAGACTGGCCGGTCTGATGCTCCCCGTCCTCCGTGACGCGCAAAGTAAGAACCTGTGGCAACTCGCAGCTGCCTGCTGCTCCTCGCTCTTGACCGCAACGAAGCGCATGTTCGGACGCTATGCAGCCTCGCAAATCGCTTCGGCATCGGCGGCATCGTTCTTCTGGCGCTTTACAAACGGCTTCACATAGGAAGGCGGGATCAACCGGATCTCGTGACCGAGCGCCGTAAACTCGCGTTCCCAGTGATGCGCTCCGCCACATGCCTCCATTGCGATCAGGCAACGCGGCTGCTGCGCCATGAAATCCTGCCACTTGCCTCGGCTCAATCGCGGCTGAAAACCTGCTTGCCGCTCCCGTCCACACCGTGCGCGTGAAAAACACTCTTAGCGATATCCAGACCGATTGTGGTAACTTCCGACACGGACGCCTCCTTCAGTGACGTTCAACACTTCCACTTTGGCACATCGATGCCGTCGGGGGTCGTCCTCCCATCAGCTTTTGGGCTGAAAAGTGTGAGTAGCGGACGTTGGCATAGGTTACTCCGAGGGTCAGTCCACTCGTATCGCTTACCGAGAATTCATCAACGCCTCATGGCTTTTCATTCGGCGCACCGGCTTCGATGAATCAGCTCAGCCACGGCGTCGGCGGCTAGACCTGCAAAAGCGTTCCAGCCCGATCACGGCCCATGGCGACCAACGGAATCAATAGGACAACCGCTCCTATGGGAACCGCGATGGCGCCAATAACGCTTTTCGACCACCACCGCCATTTACGACTTAACCGCTTAACGAGCCGGTTGCCAGCGTCCGTCATCGTACGAAAAGCTTAATAGCTGAAACTCGCCGGTTGCGGACCGTCAGATTGTAGGAACTGACATAATCGAATAAAATGCTGGGATGGGCTTCCTCCATAGTCGGCCTTTCGCCGACCGTAAAAACTTTCACGCGGCCCCCTTGCGCCATCCACACAGATGGAACCGCGGCAATCCAGCATGAATTGCCGCGGTTCCGGGGAGAGCTCGTCAGAAGCTTGCCGAGACGGTCACGCCATACGTACGCGGACGTCCCGCATAGCGTACCGTCGTGTCGGTGATCCGCGCGGCATTGTTCCAGTAATATTCGTTCGTCAGATTGCGAACGAATGCGCCGATCTTGTATTTTTCGGCAAGCTTCAGGCCAGCACGCAAATCGATCAGCACGTAATCGTCGATCGTCAGCCCCCCCCGGCTTGTCAGATCATCGGACGGCGTCGCGCGGGCATCGCCCAGCACGGCCTTTGAATCGCTCTGAAAGCTTAGATTCGCGCCGATATAGGGCGAGATACTGTCGCTTGCCGCCCACTCGTACTGGCCATCCATGAGGACCTGGTACTTGGGCGTATAGGGGAAGCTCGACCCGGCAAAATCGACCTGGTTTCCGTAAGAATCGTAATTGACGAAGCTGCCCTTGATCTTGGTATCGAGATAAGTGGCGCCGATGCTGAAGCGCAGGCCATCGGTTGGCGCCAGATCAAGTTGCAGTTCGGCACCCTTCACCTCGGACTTGGGCACGTTGACCAGTGCCTCGAGCGGGCCGAAGATATCCGGGTTGGCGACCACGCGGCCCTTGAACTGCTTGTCGGCATAATCATAGTAGAACACCGCCGCGTTGATCTGGGCCGTACGATCCAGAACCGTCAGCTTCGTTCCGATTTCATAGGCCGTTACAGATTCCTGCGTGACCGGGCTGAACTGGTTGGCATCGCTGGCCGACAGCAGCGGAAAGCTACCCGATTTGAAGCCGCGGCTGACGCTGGCATAGACGAGCGCGTCGGGCGAAGGCTTGAGGTCGATGCCCGCGCGCCAAGAAACATTGTCTTCATCCAGCTTGTCGGTCACTTCGACAGCGGTAAGCGTTGAGGAATCGATCGTCACGCAGGCGTCGTCGGCGATCGTGATCGGGTCCAGCCCCGCGCCCGAGCGGATGAAGTTCAGCAAGTTCTCGATCCCCTGCCCCAGAGCGTCGCCGCGATCGGCGGTGCAGCCTACGAAATCGATGTCGGTATCGGTATAGCGAATGCCGCCGTGCAAGGTGACCAGATCGCCGATGTCGTAATCGACATTGGCAAAGATCGCCTTGTTCACGAATTTCTGACGGGCATACTGGCTATAGACGAAGAACGGGCCGCCCAGTCCTGCATCGACGAAATTATAGGCCGATGTCGACTGGTCGTAAGGCCCGGCGTCGTCCTGCTGATAGGTCTTTTCGCGGGCGTAATTTCCGCCGATGATCCATGTCAGATTGCCCATCTCGCCCTGCAGACGCAGTTCCTGCGAAAAGGCGCTGATGTCACCGGTGGTGTTGTAGAAATAGTCGCGAAGCGCCACGCCATCGGGATCGATGGCGGTGTCATGCGAATATTCCGACCAGCTGGTGATCGAGGTCAGCGTCACGGCGCTGGAAAGATCGAGATCGCCGCGCAGAGCCGCCTGATAGAACCAGTTGTCGCGCTTGGGCGCCTGCGTATCGGTCCAGTCGGCGTCGCGGTTGTTTTCAGGCGCGACAGGATAGGTAGCGAGATCGCCGAGCCGCGCCGGATTACCCAGCGGCACCACGCCGATCAGCTGCGCGGCCTGCCCGTCACTCTTATCGATGAAACCGTTGAGGTTCAGCTCGAAACGCAGCGCATCGCTCGGCTCAAAATCCACCAGCATGCGCGCGGACGTAAAGCGTTGATCGCCCAGTTCATCATCGCGTGTATAGCTGCGCTGCCATGCCCCGCCCTGGACGGTCTGTGCTGCGATACGTGCCTTGATCGTGTCGCCCAGCGGGCCGCTGACATGGCCGCCTACAGTGACCTCGCCGAAATTCTGAACCGTGGCAGAAAGACCGCCTTCAAGATAATCCGTCGGCTTGGCCGCGATATAGTTGATCGCGCCGCCGGTGGCATTCGATCCGAACAGGGTGCCCTGCGGCCCCTTCAACACCTCGACCCGTTCAAGGTCGAGCGTCGCTCCACGCGTCATGATCGAAAAGGGGATCGGGACCTGGTCCTGATAGACGCTGACCGTGGGTTTTGCTGCAAGGCTGGTATCGTAAAATCCCACGCCGCGCAGCGTGTAGACCGGCGTTGCATAGGCGCTTTCGGTATAAGTGAAGCCTGGCACGACCTTCACCAGATCGGCAACATCGGTGATGCCCTGATCCGCCAGCTGGTCGCCCGATGCGGCGGTGATCGAGAGTGGTACGTCGTTCAACGATTCCGACCGTTTCTGGGCCGTGACGATGATTTCTTGCAGTCCTTGTGACGGCTGAGCGGACTGTGGCTCGGCTTCATCCGATGGCTGCATGTCCTGCGCGAAGGCATTGCCCGCAATCGCCAGTGTCGATGCCGAAACGGCAAGTATGATTGTTGTCTTCATTATCCCTCTCCTGTTCATTCGGGGCTGGCCGTCTTCGGAACCATATCCCTGTCTCAATTGCTTATTTTTCAGGATTTCTTGCGCTTAGGCCTTGCGGAAGCGGACCGGCAGGCTCTTGTAACCGCCAACAAAATTGGCCTCGACCAGCTTGGGCGGTCCAGCCAGCTCGATCGATGCGATATGCGGCATCAGTTCTTCGAAGAGGATGCGCATTTCCAGTTTCGCCAGATGCTGGCCAAGGCACATGTGCGGGCCAAATCCGAAAGCGATGTGCTTGTTGGGGCTGCGCGTGATGTCAAAACGGTCCGGATCGTCGAACACCGCCTCATCACGATTGCCCGATGGGTAACACATCATCAGTCGGTCCATCGAACGGATCAGCTGTCCGCCGACCTCCACATCCTGCGTCGCGTTGCGCATGAAATGCTTCACGGGACTGGTCCAGCGGATCGCCTCGTCGACAAGACCAGGGATCATTGCGGGATCGGCCTTCACCTTCTCGAAATTCTCAGGGAACTCGATCATGCCGTGCATGCCCCCTGTGACGGATGAAGAGGTGGTGTCATGCCCCGCAGTCGCGATGGCGACGAAATAGCCATTGGCTTCGTCACGCCCGATGGGGGCGCCATTGATCCGCGAATTGGCGATCAGAGTCAGAAGGTCGTCCTGCGGCTCGGCCCGGCGCTTTTCGGCCAGCGCGTCGAAATACTGGAAGAAATCCTCAAGCGCTGCAGCCCACATCTTTGCAGCGGCGACGGGATCGTCCTTCATCTCGTCACGCTGCTCTTCAGGGTCGTGGCCGCCAAAGAACTCCTGCGTCAGCTTCAGCATCTTGGGTTCATCTTCGGGCGGCACGCCGAAAAGCGTCATGATCACGCGCAGCGGGTAATGCAGCGCGAAATCACGCACGAAATCACATTCACCGTCAAAGCTGAGGAAGTGCTCGACAGACTGCTTGGCCAGAACCCGGATCTGGTCTTCAAGCTTTCCGATCTTGCCCGGCAGGAACCAGTTGGCCGTCAGCATGCGAAATTGCTGGTGAACCGGTGGGTCCATATAGGTCAGCGACGCCAGGCCGCTGACCGACCCGCCCGTCATTTCTCGCGTGAAATCGTCGGAAGCGCGGTCATTCAGCACCGGGTTAAAATCGGCGTTGTGAAAGAGCTTAGCGTTCTTCTCGACCTCGCGGATGTCGGCATGGCGGGTTACGATCCACATGGGATCGAACCCTTCGACCTCGGCCACGCCCAGCGGCATGTTTTCGCGCAGCCATTTGAATGCGTCATAGATCACGGCATCATCGGCATAGGACTTCGCCGCAATGACGGTCTCTGCGACGTGCTGAGGGATAATGGGACGCGAAGTCGCCTGTGTTGCCGAAGCCATCTCTATCTCCCGAACCGCGGCCATTTCGCCGCCTCTTGCGTATTCAATATACGTAATCTGCAGAGATGATTTGGGTCAAGCGCCAAAATGGTCGAACCATTGGCGGAAACTCGCATGACTCGATGCGATCGGGCTAATCCGGCGGAAATCGGAGGATGTTGATTCGCATAATCGAATGTCCGCAGACAAATCGAATGGCGCGACTATTGTTCGCGATGCGCGCGATGATCCAGCGTTCGGCTATCTGACGTTTCGCGCGCGTGCCTGATCGCATCGACATGCCGGAAAAAGGCGCGGCGGCGCATCAGGCCAAAAAAGTTGAGCATGAGCGGCAAGGCCGCTTCGACCAGGCGGGCTGCCTCCTCCACGTCCCTGCGGCCCTCGACATGTTCGAGAAAGGTCTTGGCCTCCCACGCGCCGACGAAATCCGAAGCCTCGATATAGAAGCCCAATATGTCCGGCGAATAATCGAGCGTGTCATTGAAACCGGCGTTGCGCATATCGCCCCAGATGCTGACCAGTTCCGCCGAGGTCAGGCTCAAGGCTTCACCCTGATCGGTCTCGATAATCTCGATAATCCCGATTTCGCTCAGTGTCTTCGCGTCCTGTCGGGCCTTGGGATAACGCTTGACCAGAGAATCGAGGGGCACAGGGGCCTGATCGGATGCTTCGCTGTGAGCCACCAGGGTTTCCAGGTCGTCGAAGGCGCTCTCATCAACCCGCTTGCTGGTTCCGCTGCCGGCAACAAGCTCCTTGATCTGGGACAGCGTCAACCGGTTCTCCCGCTGAAGCCGCCGCACCGCGCGGATCGCTTCAACATGCTGATCGCCGTATTCGGCGACGGTCCTGCCGCTGCGTTCCGGTTGAGGAACAAGACCCTCGCGCAGGAAAACGCGGATCGTTTCCCTGTTCACGCCGGTTGCTTCTTCCAGTTCCTTCATTTTCATTGGCCAAGGCTACAGCACGCGATGCGGGACTGCGCAAGATGCCCGTGCACCCGCAGGCCGCCACCTTTGCGCCAGATCAAGGTCGATCGATCCGATCCGGGCCGGAAAGCCCGTTGGCAAGAGGTCAGACCATTGGGCCAGCACTTGTCAGCACGCGAAACGGGCAATACCGATAGCTGGAAAACAAGAGCAACTGGCAAAACATGATCATGGCAAAACCGGCAGGAAGCGAAATCAAGAGGGGCTTCAAACCCATCAAGACGCAGCGCGCATTCGAAGCGGTATGCGATCAGGTGCGCCAGATGGTCGCTGATGGCACGCTAAAGGCAGGTGACAAGCTTCCGGCCGAACGCGAACTGGCCGTCCGCTTCCAGATCAGCCGCAACGCGGTGCGCGAGGCGCTGCGAAGCCTTGAAATGTCGGGTATCATCCGCAACGAAAAGGGCGTGAAGGGCGGCGCCTTCATTCAGGCGGCGGAAAATGAACATGTCGCGCAGGCGATGCAGGACTTCGTCCATCTCGGCAAAGTCTCGCTCGACGAATTGACCGAAGCGCGTCTCAGCATTCAAGCCACTGTCGTTCGCCTTGCGTGCGAACGCGGGACCGACGCCCATTTCGATCGCTTGGCCGCCATCGTGGAGCAGACCCGCATCGAGACCGATGTCGAGGCACGCTATCACTGCGCGGTTGAGTTCTATCAGGTGCTGGCCGAAGCGACGGGGAACCGCATCTATGCGTTGTTCGTCGGGGCCTTGTCATCGATCCTGCAGGCTTTCGTGGCCGGGCCGAATTACAAGACGTTGCAGGAAACCTTGATCGATTCGCGCCACCGCCTTGTCACGGCCCTGCGAGAGAGGGATTGCGGTGCAGCCGTCGCGGAAATGACCGCGCACCTCGACCGGATACACCAACACATGCAGGAAAACGCGGCGCGCTAGCGTCTGGCATTTTGCGCGCTGATGACCATCGGCACCCACTTGCATTTTACCGCCCGATTTTTATAGGTAGGACCATTGTACCTTTAAGAGACGGAGAGCGGTGTGGACGATCGGATGGCAGGCGCCCTTGATGGGATCAGGGTGCTGGATTTCACGGCAGTGATGGCAGGTCCGTTCGCCACGCGCATGCTGGCCGATCTTGGCGCCGAGGTCATCAAGGTGGAGACGATGAAAGGCGGCGATCAGGTCCGCGCCCGTCCGCCGCTGCGCGATGGCAAGAGCCGCTATTTCGCACAGCTCAACGCCGGCAAGCGCAGTCTTGCCTGCGACCTGAAGAACCCTGCCATGCAGGAGACCATCCGCGAGCTGGCCAGCCAGTGTGACATCGTGGTCGAAAATTTCCGCCCCGGCGTGATGGCCCGTTTCGGCCTTGATTATGAAACGCTGGCCAAAACCAATCCGCGCCTGATCTACTGCTCGATCTCAGGCTATGGCCAACAAGGGCCCAAGGCCCATTCCCCCGCCTATGCGCCGGTCATCCATGCCAGCAGCGGATTCGACATGACCAATCTTGAATATCAGGACAATGCGGATAAGCCGGCAACCAGCGGCATCTTCATCGCTGACGTTCTTGGTGGCACCCACGCTTTTGGCGCGATCCAGACCGCGCTCTTCCAACGCGAACGGACCGGCGCGGGCCAGTTCATCGATGTGTCCATGCTGGAAGCGATGGTCGGCATGCTGGTGTATGAAACGCAGACCGCGCAGCAGCCTCTCGATCAGCGCCGCCCGCTTTACAAACCTTTGCGCACCGCCGACGGATTCATCATGGTCGCCCCCACCAGCCCCGGCAATTTCCTGAGCCTGGTAAAAGCAATGGAGCGTGAAGATCTGGCCGACGATCCGCGCTTTGCCACCAATGCCGATCGCAATCGCAACTGGGATGCGCTGCTGACCGAAGCCGAGAGCTGGACCATGAAGCACAGTTCGGAACAGGCCGAAGCACAGCTATCGGCAAAAGGCGTGCCCTGCGCTGTCTATCGCAACGTCACCGAGGTGATGGAGGACGAGCAACTGGCAGCACGCCAAGCCTTTACCACGCTGGACGACGGTGCCGGCCAGTTCAAAGTGACCAACCCTCCTTTCAAAATGTCCAATTCGGCCGCCCATGCCCGCGATCACATGCCCGCGCTGGGCGAGGATGGCGGCGCCATCCTTCACGACATATTAGATTTACGGGACGACGAGATCGAGACCTATCGCTCTCAAGGCATGATGCTATAAGTTCTATCGAGAGGCACATCGGAACAATCAGGTGCCGGACCGAGAGCGGGTTGAGGAAATGACCGAAGTTTTCGAGATCAACATCCGGCACCTGCGCGGGCTGGTGGCCATCCGCGAACACGGCAGTATCACCGCGGCAGGTTCGCTGGTGAACCTTTCCCAACCCGCCCTGACACAAGGCATTGCCAAGCTTGAACGCCAGTTCGGCTATACGCTGTTCGAACGGCGTTCTGGCGGCATGATCCCCACCGCCATGGGTCGCATCGTGATCGAACGGACAGAGGCCGCGCTGAAACATCTGGCCGACAGCGCCCAAGGCCTGACCAATGTGTTCAACAATCCCGAACGGCTCATGACGATGACGCAGCTGCGCGCCTTTCTGGCGCTTGCGGATGCCGGCAGCTTTGCCGAAGCAGCGCGCAGCATTGCCATATCGCAAACGGCTGTCCATCGCGCGGTGGGCGATCTGGAGCTGGTCATCGGCACCGATCTGGTCGAACGACGCGGACGGGCAGTGTGGCTGAATGCAGCAGGCAAAAAGCTTGCGCGCGGGTCGCGGCTTGCCGTTGCCGAAATTCAGGCGGCGCTGGTCGATCTCGCGCTCGACAGCGACAGCCGCAGCGAAATGATCTCCTTCGGCGCGCTGCCGCTCGCTCGCCCCTATATCGTGCCGCGCGCCATGGCCGATATCGCCAAGGAAGTGCCAAAGGCGTCGTTCAAGGTACTGGAAGGCAGCTGGAGCGAGCTTGTGGAGCCGCTGCGCGATGGCGCCATCGACATGATCGTGGGTGCACTTCGCCCCCACGAGATCGCCGATCTATATCAGCGTCCGCTTATCGAGGACCTTCTGGTCGTCGCCGCCGGCAGCCAGCACCCGCTTGCATCGGTGGAAAGGCCGACCATGGACCAGCTGCGGTCCTATCCATGGATCGTGGCGCCCGCCGACGCCCCGCTCAGGGCACATTGGGAACGGTTCTTTGCCGAAGGGCCAAGGCCCGAAACGCAGATCGAATGCGGATCGGTGATGATCATTGGCCGCCTGCTGACCTACTCGAACCTGCTGACGCTATTGTCGCCCGATCAGGTCGCGCTGCAGATCCGCAGCGGGCTTTTGACGCAGATTGGCAAGCCGCTGGAAGGCAGCCGCCGCATGGTGGGGATCACCACGCGGCGCAGCTGGCGACCCACAGCGACCCAGCGCCTGTTCTTCGAAAAGCTGGAAGAGGCCGCGCGCGAACGCACATCCAACCCCGATCTCACGGGCACGTGGATCTGACCCACGCGCCCTGTCGGATCAGTCGAGGTTGATCCAGACCGCCTTCGTTTCCAGATATTCCTCGATGTGATGCGGGCCGGACTCGCGCCCGAATCCGCTCAACTTATATCCGCCGAAAGGAACGCCAGGGTCGAGCATCTGGTAGCAGTTAACCCAGACCGAACCGGCCTTGATGCCGCGCGCCATCTTATGCGCGGTGGCAAGATTGCTGGTCCACACGCCGCTGCCAAGGCCGAAGCTTGTCGCATTGGCACGGGTCAGCACCTCATCGACCGTGTCGAAGGAAAAAGCCGATAGGACCGGCCCGAAGATCTCTTCGCGCGCAATCGTCATACCGTCGGTGACATTGCCAAAAATGGTGGGTTCGATGAAATAGCCCGCGTCATATCCTTCGCCCGCCTTGCGCGCACCGCCCAACAGCGGGCTGGCGCCCTCACCCTCGGCCCCGTCGATGAAAGAAAGGATGCGCTCCATCTGCGCCTGAGACACGACCGGACCGATCTGTGTTTCGGGGTCAAGCGGATCGCCAACGCGAATGGTGCGGCTGTGTTCGACAAGACGCTCCATGAATTCATCGTGGATCGAGGACTGGACGAACAGGCGCGTTCCCGCGCTGCAGATCTGGCCGGCATTGGCAAAGACCGCATTGGCCGCGGCCGGCACCGCCTTGTCGAGATTGGCATCGGCAAAGACGATATTGGGCGATTTGCCACCCAGTTCGACGGTGACTCGCTTCATCGTCGGGGCCGCAGCCTCGATAATTTTCTGACCCACGCCGGTCGAACCGGTGAACGCGATCTTGTCGACATCGGGATGGGCGGAAAGCGCCGCGCCCGCATCGCCAAGGCCGGTGACGACATTGATGACGCCATCGGGTACGCCCGCCTCAAGGCACAGCTCGGCAAAGCGCAGCGCCGACAACGGCGTCTGTTCGGCAGGTTTCATCACCAGCGTGCAACCTGTGGCGAGGACAGGGCCGGACTTCCATACCGACATGCCGATGGGTCCGTTCCACGGGTTGATCGCGGCGACCACGCCGATCGGCTCTTTCAGCGTATGGCTCAGCACATCGCCGGGTACCGAATTGGACAGCGTCTCGCCCGAAATCAGCGTGGCCTGCCCGGCATAATAGCGCAGCAATGCGCCCGCCCTGACCTTGCCCAGCCGCGTACGCGATAGCGGCGCGCCAAGGTCCAGCGTGTCGAGCATGGCAAGCTCGTCCCAGTTCTCTTCGACCAGATCGGCAAGGCGCAGCATGATCGCCTGCCGCTCGGCGGGCTTCATCCGGCTCCACGGGCCGCTCAACGCCTCTCGCGCGGCTTTCACGGCGCGGTCGACATCTTCGGCGCCGCCCTGCGCGACATTGGCCAGCAGTTCGCCCGTGGCAGGATTGCGTGTTTCGAAACGCTGGCCGGAAACGGCGGGCACGCGCTTGCCGCTGATCAGCATGTCCTGATCGCGCTTCGCAATGACCGAGGTGATGGGCGTGTTTGCGTTCATAACTGAAGCTCCGTTTCTGCAACCCGGACCGTTTCGGCCGCTTGCGAATTATGCGATTTGCGCTCTTCCAGAATGAAATCGGCGGCGCGCTGGGCGATCATCATCGTGGGCGCGCTGGTATTGCCGCTGATGATAGAGGGCATGACCGAGGCATCGATCACGCGCAGCCCGTCGATCCCGTGCACCCTCAACCGGTCGTCGACCACGGCTAGCGGATCGCTGGCAGGCCCCATCTTGCAGGTGCCGGTGGGGTGATAGGCAGTATTGACGATCTTGCGCAGCGCCTTGTCGAGCGCTTCGTCGCTGACATGCTCGGCCCCAGGCTCGATCTCCTTGCCGCGCATGGCGGCCAGCGCAGGTTGCGCAAAAATGCGCCGCGCCTCGCGGAAACCGGCGATAAGCGTTGCCATGTCGCGCGGATCGTCAAAGAAATTGGGCTCGATGATCGGCTTGTCCTCGGCCCTGTTGCTCGCCAGCCGCACGCGCCCCTCGCTATTGGGGCGAAGTAGCTGGATCAGCGCCATGAAGCCATGGTCGCTGGGCACCACGCGGGCATTGCCCTTCAACCCGACCAGGAAGGTCATCTGGATATCGGGCCTGCCGCTGCCGTCGGTGCAGACGAAGCCGCCGCACTCCGCCACGTTCGAAGCGAACATGCCTTCGCGTTTCAAAGCATATTTGAACGGCGCGAAGGCATTGCGGGCCAGCGCCGAACGCGAGTTTGCATAGGATTCCCCCGTCGGATTTTCAACCGAGATATGCACGGTGGGATGATCTTGCAGATGCGCGCCGACGCCCGGAAGATGGTGTGCCGGCTCGACGCCCACCTTGACCAGATCATCCCTGTCGCCAATGCCCGAGAGCATCAACAGATGCGGCGAATTTGTCGCGCCCGCGCTGACTAGCACTTCGCTTTTGGCGGTCATGATCTCGCGCTTGCCTTCGCGCTCGATCTCGATCCCGGTGGCGCGGCCATCATTGATGATGATGCGCCGTACCAGCGTTTCATCGAAAACGCTGAGGTTCGGTCGTCCAAGTGCCGGGTGGAGGAAAGCGCGGGCCGCCGAAAGGCGCGTCCCGCGCCGCTGGTTCAGATCATAGCGCCCAAAGCCATCCTTGCGCTCGGCCGCGAAATCCTCGTTGTGGTAATGCCCCGCCTCTACTGCGGCGTCGATGATCGCGGTGGTGATCGGGTTGAAAGATGCCGGTTTCTCGACATCCAGTTCCGCACCCTTGCCGTGCCAAGGCTTGTCAGGGCCGTGGTAGTTTTCAAGCCGCTTGAAGACGGGAAGCACATCGTCCCAGCCCCAGCCGGGATTGCCCGCCTGCACCCAGCCGGCGTAATCTTCTTCCTGCCCGCGAATATAGACGCCGCCATTGATCGCACTGCACCCGCCGAAAAGCTTGCCGCGCGGAAAGCCGATGACGCGCCCGTCGATCGCATCGCCGCCGGTTAACTGCTGCTGCCAGTTGTAACGGGCATGCGGGATCAGGAAGATATTGCCGACCGGCATGATCGTCTTGATATTGACCGGCCATCTGCGATCGGACGGTCCCGCCTCGATCAGGGCAACCGATATGGCGGGATCGGCAGACAGGCGGTTGGCCAACACGCTGCCACCGGGACCCGAACCGATGACGATATAATCGAAACTGTGCGTCACGCAGGTCTCTCCTGATTGCGGTCAAGCCGCGGAATATGGCTTCGCACGATCAGAAACCCGATCGCATTGACCAGCATCAGCACAGCCAGCGCGCCGAAGAACATCTGCGCGCCGCCGCCGATAAGCCATGCGCCGGCCACCGCACTGACAATGGCGCCTGCGCGCCCGGACACGCCCATGGTGCCAAGCCCGCGCGCCCTGACGCCGGTGGGGAATGCATGGGCGCCCACGGCGAACATGGCCGATTGCGCGGCGCTGGCGAACAGGCCCATAGCGACCAGCAGGCCCAGCATGGCGTTCTCGTTGCCACCTGCGCCCATCGGCAAGATCGCCAGCGCGGTGCAAACCAGCGTGCCGATAAGCGCCATGGTGACAAGTGTAATGCGCGAACCCAGCTTGATGATGGCGAAGGATGCCAGCATCGCGCCGATCACCCCGCCCATGTTGAAACTGGTCAAGCCAAGGCTGGCCAGTTTCAGGTCATAGCCGCTGGTCGTCAGCAAAGTGGGGGCCCAGTTGAACATCAGGTAGATCATGAACATGCCCGAAAACATCGCCAGCGCGAGTGCGAGCGTATCGCGCAGATGCGCCGCGCCAAACAGCGCGGAAAACGGCATTTTTTCAACCTCTCCGCCCGCGCCCTGCGCCTTTAGCGAAGCGGGATCGGGATGGCCGATGCGCGTCATCACCTTTTCGAATTCGACCCGGCGCTTACCGCTGTCCAGCAGATATTGCGGGGATTCCGGCAGGACGAGTAGAAGATAGAGAACGAAGGCTATGGTGATCGCGCCGCCCAAATAGAAGAGCCAGCGCCAGCCGAGCGAAGGCAGGATCGCCGCCGCCGCAAGACCGCCCAGCACGCCACCAATCGATACGCAGACGACGCCGAAAGTCACCGCCTGGCTACGCCAGCGCGCAGGCGTGAATTCCGCGATCATGGCCGACGCCGTACCGGGTACGCCGCCAAGCCCTGCGCCAGCCAGGAACTTGAGCACTGCGACCTGCCACAGCGCGGTAGAAAATCCGGTCAGCAAGGTGGCAATGCCGAATAGTGACACGCCGATCAGCAATGCCCCTCGCCTGCCGACAAGATCGCCGATCACGCCCGAGACCAGCGTGCCGATCGCCATGCCCACAAAGCCCAGTGCAAAGACCATGCCCAGCGTATCCCGGCTGATGTCCCATTCGGCAATCAGCGATGGCGCGGCAAGGCCCAGCATCTGGTTGTCGAGCCCGTCGAGCACGACGGTCGCCGCGATCATCAGCACCGACCATATCTGGTAATAGGACAGCGGCAGGGCATCGAGAAAACCGCCCTGCTGATTGCTGCTCAGCGAAACTGCCAAAATCCTCTCTCCTGCGTTGGAACCGGCCGGCCGCTTTGCGGCTCTATCAAACCGGGATCGATGCTCTGTTAGATGTCGAGCACCAATTTCGATGAGCACGAGCCGGAGCAGCAGACCATCACCGAAGTGTTTGCCGCCTTCTCTTCGTCGGTCAGGAAGTGGTCGCGGTGATCGGGCACGCCGTCCAGCACCTTGACCTGACAGGTGCCGCACACGCCTTCCGAACAGGCAAAGCCGATATCGACACCCGCCGTCAGCAGCGCATCGAGCATGGTCTCGCCTTCGGCCACGGTAATGGTCTTGCCGCTGCGCGTCAGTTCAAGCGCATAGCCGCCATCGGTCGCGATTTCGGTATCGGCCGAGAAATATTCGATATGGACGTTCTCGGAAGGACGCCCCTTGTTAAGCGCGACGAAGGCATCCAGCATCCCGCCCGGACCACAGCAATACAGATGGGCATCGCCGGGCGCGCTTTCGCTCAGCCCTGCAAGGTCGAGCTTTGCCCCGCCCTCGATCCCGTCGAACACGATCTTGGCATTGGGAAAAGCGGCGATCCGATCGACGTAGGCCGCACGGTCAGGCGTCGCGGCCACGTAATGCAACTCCCAACTCTTTCCCAGATCCTCAAGCCGCGCGATCATCGGCAGCATCGGGGTAACGCCGATTCCGCCCGCGATCAGCACGGTATGCGCGGCATCTTCGTTCATCGGGAAATTGTTCTTCGGCGCCGAAATCTCGACGATTTCGCCCACGCGCCACACCTCGTGAATGTGGCGCGATCCGCCGCGGCTGTCGATCGCATGGTGGACCGCGATTTCGTAATAGCGGCGTTCTTTCGGATCGTTGACCAGCGAGTAGCTGCGGGTCAGACCCGGCTTGAGCTGGACATCGACATGCGCGCCCGGTTCGAATGCGGGCATGTCCTGCCCGTCGAGCGTGGTCAGGAAGTAGGAGTTGATCCCGTCCGCTTCCCATTCGATCTTCTTGATTCTGGCTTTCATGGTACTTCCTTGCCCATACGCAGGCGTGTCGTCGATCTCGGGGGTCTCGACCTCGCCCGCGTATTGCATGTCCTCTACATCTCGCATCGTTCTCTCCCGAAACGACGGATCTTCACCGGCCCCGAAATTTGCTGACCGGAAACTGGAGCCGAAGCCGTGGGGCCTTATTCGGCCGCCTCGACCTCCTTGCCCCAGCGCGTTGCCTTGGACAGCGCGGTTTCATAGGCACCGGCAAGGCTGTCATCGGGGTTATGCAGGAAGGAACCGGCTCGCGCATTGTAGAACACTTCCGGTTCCTGCGCGCCGGGTGCGAGCGCCTTGCCTTCGGCCACGGCGCGCGCGGCCATCAAAACCCGGCGACGGACACGCGCGATCATCTGGTCGGTCGGGGCCAGGTTTTCAAAGCTGTGGTCGGTGATCGGCCCCATGCTCTCGGTCACGGCCTGATCCTGCATGGTGATGTTCGGAATGCCGGTGAACTGGGTGCCGTTGCGCTGGGAATCGCGGTCGATCGCCCAATCGTTCGTTTCGCTGTCGGTCGAGCGCCAGCGGCCGTACCAGTCGGTGGTGTTGGGCGCATAGCTGATCACGTCGAACAGCGGCGTGCCGTCCTTCAGCGTCGAGGTATAGGCAGGGTTGCCCGCATCGCTGCCGCAGGTGATGTCGAACAGCATCGAGTGTTCATCGTCGATCGGAACCCAAGCGCGGGCGATGGCGCGGGTGGCAAAGCGATTATTGGGTGTCTGCGTCCAGAACGGGAACATGTAATGCGCCACGCGCCATGACATCTGCCCGTCGTCGTTCGGACGATAGCCGCCATACATCACGCCCCAGTCGGACTGCGCGACTTCATATTCCGGCGCGCGGTTGAGGACGGTCGGACGCATCGGGTGATCCTCGTCCAGATCCTCGGCCTTCAAGGAACCGACGTGGAGGAAGCCGACATGGCTGGTGTCGATGTCGCCTTCCAGCGCCTGGAGCCAGTTGCAGTCGCGCTGCAGGCACCAGATCTCGGCATCGGGATGCATCGCAGCCTCGATCTGCGGGTGCGGCGGAGGATTGTCCTGATCGGCACCCATGTACACCCAGATCAGTCCATTCGCCTCATAGGTCTTGTAGGCCTTGGCGTGGACACGCTCCTTGAAGTCCATGCGGGCAGGAACCGAGGGCATGTCGACGCACTTGCCGTCAACGTCGAATTTCCAGCCATGATAGACACAGCGAATACCACTTTCCTCGTTACGGCCGATGAAGAGCGAGGCGCAGCGGTGCGGGCAGCGGTGGTCCATTATGCCGACGCGGCCTTTGCTGTCACGGAAGGCAATCAGCTTTTCGCACATGATCATCAAGCGAACCGGATCGCCATCGGCTACCAGCTCCGATGAAAGGCAAGCCGGCACCCAATATTGGCGCATGAATGTACCCATGACGGTGCCCGGGCCCACGCGGGTCAGGTCTTCGCTGTCCTTGGTCTGCATTTGATCCTCACAGTTTCTGGTTCTGTCATTGTGCTGGGCCGACCCCCGGTCGCCCCCCGCTTGCACCCGGATGTCCGGACGGCATTTCGATTCCGAGCTAAATGTTCTGCCGCCACAGCCCCAATCGGAATATGGTTGTACCATTCGAAAATAGGGACGATGCTATTGCTATTATTTCTCTTCATCGCTCTTTCTTCGCTCCAGAACACAATCGTTCAATCGGCTTCAGGGAGAGAAGACCAGAAATGAAGAACTATATTCAGACACTTACGTCATGCCTTGCCATCGCGGCCTGCTTTGCCACGCCCGCATTCGCACAGGACGCACCAACCACGGCATCATCGGATTCGGTAGGTGATGAGGACTCCGATCAGATGACTGAGGGGCCTGTCCGCCGGGACGACACGCAGGAAATCATCGTGACCGCTCAACGCCGCGAATCGACTGTGCGCGACGTTCCCTTCTCGATCGCTGCGTTCGGCGGCGCGGACCTTGCCGAACAGCAGGTCTTCAGCCCGACCGCGCTCACCACCGAGCTTCCCGGCATCACCGTCAACACGTCTGACAAGTCGCTTTCGATCCTTTCGATCCGCGGCAATGTGTCGACCTTTCGCACCGCGACACTCGACACGCCCGTCGCCTATTTCCAGGATGACATCTATTACGTGTTCAACAACGACCTGAACGCGAACTTCTATGACGTTAACCGTGTCGAGGTGCTGCGCGGGCCGCAGGGCACGCTGTTCGGCCGCAACGTCGTGGGTGGCGCCATCGCGGTCGTGACGAACAACCCCGAATTTGGCGACGAGTATTCGTTGCAGGTCACCGGCGGCAATGGCGGCTATTTCCGCACCGAAGGCGTCGTCAACGGCACCGTCGTGGAAGACAAGCTGGCCGCCCGCTTCGCATTCTCGACCGAGCGCTCCGACGGTTTGATCAAGACCCCCAACCAGCCCGGCAATTACGGCGAGACCGATGGCTATGCCATGCGCGGCAAACTGCTGTTCACCCCGACAGACACGCTCGAGATCGTTCTGGCTGGGGATTATTCCTATACCAAGGGCAATGCCGGTTCGATCCAGCTGGGCATTGGCGGCGATCAGGTTGTGCCCGATACCTTCGGCGATTTCACCAATGACGAGTGGACGAACAACGACTACGCCCCCTCACCATACAGGCAGCGCCTGCGGGGCGGTTACCTGCGCGGTGATCTTGACCTGATGGGCGGTACGCTGACCGCGATCACCGGCTATCGCATGAATGACAGCCACGCGATCAACGACGACATTCCCGTCGGAACGGTCGTGCCCGTTTTCGACCGTCGGCAGGACGTAAAGAATCGCAGCTTCACGCAGGAACTGCGTTATGCGTCCGCACCCAATCGCCTGTCCTATGTGGCGGGCGTCTATTACCTCAACGCCGATGTCTCGACGACGAACATCTTCTATTACAGCCCGCTGCCAGAAAGCGTGTTCGACGGACGCATCCGCACCAACCCGGATGTCTCGAACATCACCCGCGTTCAGGACGGCAAGGTCAAGTCCTACGCAATCTTCGGAGAACTGACCTTCGAAGTAACCGACCGAATCTCGGTCGTTGCCGGTGGCCGTTACACGAAAGACAAGAAGTCGATCGACTACCGCGCCTTTTCGACCACCGATCCTGATGGCATCCCCGGCCTTGGCTTTCCGGGCGACGTCGAAGCCTCGGGCGGTGAAAGCTGGGACGCGTTCACTCCGCGCTTCACCGTCAAGTACGAGCCGATGGATGGCGTGAACCTGTATGCGACCTATGCCAAGGGCTTCAAATCGGGCGGCTTTGTCGACAACGCCTATCTGAACCCGACCATCCCGCTCGATCCAGAAAAGGCCCGCAACTACGAAATCGGCGCAAAGACCCGGCTGTTCGGCAACATGCTCGACCTTAATGTCGCGCTGTTCGACCAGACAACGAAGGACTTGCAGAACTTCTCGGGCGCAGGCGGCGTGGCGCACACGTTTAACGGCACGCTGAAGATGCAGGGCATGGAACTTGAATCGAAGCTGCGTCCGGTGCCGGGTCTTCAGTTCACTTTCAATTACACCTACCTCGATGGCGAATATACCTCGCTGTACGACCCGCTGGTCGATGTCGATTATTCGGGCAATCCCGCGAAATATGCGCCTAAGCACTCGTTCCTGGCGCGCGCCAAATATGATGCCTATCTGCCCAATGGCGCGATCCTCACGCCGCAGGTGGAATTCAACTATTCCTCGCGCATCTCGACCGACGACGCGAACAACCTCTCGACCTGGCAGAACCTCTATAATGACACGCGCGGGCGCACGCTCAATGCGCGTCTCAACTACGAGAGTGCCGACGGTCACTGGAATCTGGGCCTGTGGGGCAAGAATCTCACCAACAATTACCAGATCATGCATGCCGACGACATTACGGCCTTCCTCGTCGTGCCGACGGGGCAGACCCGGTACTGGAAAATCTTCACTAACACCCCGCGCACCTATGGCCTGACGCTGGGCTACAAGTACTAAGTCAAGGAACTGGAGCGCGACATGACCCTTACCGAAATCCCCCGGCCCGGCTCCTTCTCTTTCGAAGGGCGGACTGCAATGGTTACCGGCGGCGCCAAGGGCGTTGGCGAGGCCATCTGCCGCGAAATACACGCAGGGGGAGGAAATGTTGCGATCTGCGATATCGACCTGGCGGCGGCTTCGGCCGTCGCCGGGTCCCTCGACCCTTCGGGCGAGAGCGTTATGGTGGTCTCGCTCGACGTACGCAGCAAGGATGATTTCATCGCCGGACGCGATGCCGTCATCGCCAAATGGAGCAAGGTCGATATTCTGGTGAACAATGCCGGCTTTGCAAAGCGCACACCGGTTGACGACATCACGCCAGAGGAATTCGACGAGATCGTCGCCATCAACATGCGCAGCGTTTTTCTGGGCTGCCAGGTCTTCAAGGATCACATGGCGGAAAACGGCTATGGCCGGATCGTCAATATCACCTCATTGGCAGGGCAAAACGGCGGCACGGTTGCTTCGCCGCATTATGCCTCATCCAAGGCCGGCGCGATCATGCTGACGAAATATTTCGCGCAATTGCTGGCCGACAAGGGGATCACGGTGAATGCGATTTCCCCCGGCCCCATCGCCACGGCGAAGGCTCGTTTGTCGGACGAACAGATCGCCATAGTGGAAGGCAAGGTCCCGATCGGTCGCTTCATGGAGGTCAGCGAGATTGCCGCAGCGACGGCCCTGCTGGCATCAGACCGCGGCGGCTTTTTCGTCGGGGCAACGCTGGACATGAACGGCGGACTTTACGTCCGCTGACTACGTCCAACGAGTGCCGCCCGCTCACATATTGGGATAATTGGGCCCGCCGCCGCCTTCGGGCGTGACCCAGTTGATGTTCTGCGTCGGATCCTTGATGTCGCAGGTCTTGCAGTGGACGCAGTTCTGCGCGTTGATCACGAACTTGGGATCGCCCTCTTCCACCCCGACATATTCATAGACGCCCGCCGGGCAGTAACGCGCCGCAGGCCCGGCATAGACCGGCAGGTTGATCCTCAGTGGAACATCGGGGTCCTTGAGCTGAAGATGGCAGGGCTGGTCTTCCTCGTGATTGGTGTTCGACAGGAACACGCTGGAAAGCCGGTCAAAGCTGATCACGCCATCGGGCTTGGGATACTGAATCGGCTTGAACAGATCGGCGCGCATCGTCTGGTCACAGTCGCGGTGGTGTTTCATCGTGATGGGCAGGCCGATTTTCAGCGTGCGCATCCACATGTCCGCGCCCGCGATCACCGTGCCCAGCGCGCCGCCGAACTTGGCGACTGCGGGCTCGGCGTTCTTCACCTTCTTCAATTCGTCCGCGATCCAGCTGGAGCGCAGGTTCGTTTCGTAATCGACGACCTCGTCAGCCGAACGTTCGGCGGCGATCGCCTCGGCCACGGCTTCTGCCGCCAGCATGCCCGACTTCATCGCGGTATGGCTGCCCTTGATGCGCGGCACGTTGACGAAGCCCGCGCTGCACCCGATCAGCGCGCCGCCGGGGAAGGTGAGTTTCGGCACCGACTGCCATCCGCCTTCATTGATGACGCGCGCGCCGTAAGACACGCGCTTGCCGCCTTCGAGGATCGCGCGGATTTCAGGGTGCTGTTTCCAGCGCTGGAATTCCTCGAACGGGAAGAGGTACGGGTTCTTGTAATCGAGTGCGACGACGAAGCCCAAGGCCACCTGCCCGTTCGCCTGGTGGTAGAGGAAGCCCCCGCCCCACGCGTCGTTTTCGCTAAGCGGCCAGCCCTGTGTGTGCAGCACACGGCCCGGCGCATGCTTCTTGGGATCGATGTCCCACAATTCCTTCATGCCAAGGCCATAGACCTGCGGTTCGCAGTCGGCCTCAAGGTCGAACTTCGCCTTCAGCTGCTTGGTCAGCGACCCGCGCGCGCCTTCGGCGAACAGCGTGTATTTGCCGTGCAGTTCCATGCCGGGCTGGTAGTCCTGCTTATGGCTGCCATCGGCGGCAACGCCCATGTCGCCGGTCGCAACGCCCTTGACCGAACCGTCATCGTTGTAAAGCACCTCGGCCGCCGGGAAGCCGGGGAAGATTTCCACGCCCAGCCCTTCGGCCTTTTCGGCAAGCCAGCGGCACAGGCTGCCCAGCGAACCGGTGTAATTGCCATCGTTCGACATAAAGGGCGGCATCATGATGTGCGGCATGGCGAACTTGCCCTTGGCCGACAGGGTCCAGTGCCAGTTATCGGTCACTGGGGTCTCGGCCATCGGGCAATCGTCATCGCGCCAGTCGGGCAGCAGCTCGTCCAGCGCCTTAGGATCGACCACCGCGCCCGACAATATATGCGCGCCGATCTCGCTGCCCTTCTCCAGCACGCAGACCTCAAGATCCGCGTTCACCTGCTTCAGCCGGATCGCCGCGCCCAATCCCGCAACGCCGCCACCGACGATGACGACATCATAAGGCATGGATTCGCGTGTGGTCATAGGCCTTCAGTCAACTCCGGCACGGCCTTGTACAGATCCGCGACGAGGCCGATGTCAGCGACCTGGAAGATGGGTGCGTCTTCGTCCTTGTTGATGGCGATGATGGTCTTGCTATCCTTCATCCCCGCAAGGTGCTGGATCGCGCCCGAGATGCCGATGGCGATATAGACTTCCGGTGCCACGATCTTGCCGGTCTGGCCGACCTGGTAGTCGTTGGGGACATAGCCCGCGTCCACGGCAGCACGCGATGCGCCCACGCCCGCGCCGAGCTTGTCGGCGAGCGGCATGATGACGCTTTCGAAGGTTTCGCTGTCCTTCAGCGCGCGGCCGCCCGACACGATGATCTTGGCGCTGGTCAGTTCCGGGCGTTCGCTCTTGGCGATCTCGGCGCCGATGAAGCTGGATTTGCCCGCATCGCCGGTGGAGGCGACCGCCTCGATGGCAGCCGATCCGCCCTCGGCCTCGGCCTTGTCGAAGGCAGTGCCGCGTACGGTGATGACCAGCTTCGCATCGGTCGATTCAACGGTCGCAATCGCGTTGCCCGCATAGATCGGGCGGGTGAAGCTCTTGTCGCCCTCGACCGAGAGGATGTCGCTGATCTGCATGACATCGAGCAGCGCCGCCACGCGCGGCGCGATGTTCTTGCCGGTGGTCGTGGCCGGGAACAGCACCGCGTCATGATGATCCATCAGCGAGGTGACAAGCGGCGCGACATTCTCGGCCAGCTGGTGTTCAAAGGCTGCGTCATCCGCGACATGGACCTTGCCCACGCCCGCGATCTTGGCAGCCGCTTCACCCACTGCGCCGCAGCCAGCGCCCGCGACCAGCAGGTGCACTTCGCCCAGCTTTGCCGCAGCGGTGACTGTGGCGAGCGTCGCATCGCCCAGATTGGCGTTGTCGTGATCGACATAAACAAGCGTTTTCATGATCATGCGACTCCCATTGCTTTAAGCTTGGCGACCAATTCATCGACATCGGCCACCTTCACGCCCGCCTGCCGGACCGGCGGTTCGGCGACGGTCAGCGTCTTCAGACGCGGCGCGATATCGACGCCGTAGTCAGCCGGGGTCTTGGTCTCCAAAGGCTTCTTCTTCGCCTTCATGATGTTGGGCAGCGAAGCATAGCGCGGCTCGTTCAGGCGCAGATCGGTCGTCACGATCGCAGGCAGCGACAGCTTCACCGTCTCCAGCCCGCCATCGACTTCGCGGGTCACGCTGACGCTGTCACCCTCGACCTCGACCTTCGACGCAAACGTGCCCTGCGGCAGGTCCATCAGCGCGGCCAGCATCTGGCCGGTCTGGTTGCTGTCGTCGTCGATCGCCTGCTTGCCAAGGATGATGATTCCCGGCTCGATCTCGGCGGCCACGGCCTTCAGGATCTTGGCCACCGCCAGCGGCTCGACCTCCTGATCGGTCTCGACCAGCACCGCGCTGTCCGCACCCATCGCCAGCGCCGTGCGCAGCGTTTCCTGCGCCTTGGCAGGACCGATGCTGACCGCGATGATCTCTTCGACCTTGCCCGCTTCCTTCAGACGGATCGCTTCTTCCACCGCGATCTCGTCGAACGGGTTCATGCTCATCTTCACGTTCGCAAGATCCACGCCCGAGCCGTCCGCTTTCACACGCGGCTTCACGTTATAGTCAATAACCCGCTTCACGGGCACCAGGGCCTTCATAAGCCTATCCTATTCAATGCAGAGGTGAATCAGCGCAGCAGTTCTTTTGCGATGGTGTTCTTCTGGATTTCTGAAGAACCCTCATAAATCCGCGTGATGCGGATATCGCGATAGAGCCGTTCGATCGCATAGCCCTTGCAATAGCCCGCGCCGCCATAAATCTGCAGCGCGGTATCGACCGTACGGCCGCCCGCCTCGGTCGCGAACAGCTTCGCCATCGAAGCCAGTTCGCGGCGCTTTTCGCCCTGATCATAGCGCCATGCGGCATCGAGCAGGATCAGGCGCGCGGCACGCATGTCGGTCGCCATACCGGCCAGATAATGGCGAATTGCCTGAAAATCGGCGATGACATTGCCGAACGCCGGGCGAACTTTCGCTTCTTCAGTCGCAAGTTCGAGCGCATATTCGCCCATTCCCACTGCCGTCGCGCCAACATTCATGCGGCCTTCGTTCAAACATTCAAGCGCATAGCTGAAGCCCTTGCCCTCTTCGCCGATCAGAGCGTCGGCAGGCACCTGACATTCATCGAATGTCAGTTCGTACACGGCCGGCGAAGTACCCATCAGCTCGATCACGCCCGACACCGAAAAGCCCGGCGTATCCGCCGGCATCAAGAAGGCCGAGATGCCCCCGCGAGCACCTGCGCTCTTGTCCGTGTAGGCATAGACCGTGACAAATTTCGCGTTCTTGCCGTTCGAGATATAGGTCTTCGATCCATTGATCACCCAGCCATCGGCATTGCGCGTCGCGGTGGTGCGCATTGAACCGGGATCAGACCCCGAACCCGGCTCCGTGAGAGCGAAGGCTACCGGAATTTCGCCAGTTGCCATTCCCGGGATCAGCATCTCCTTCTGCGCTTCAGTGCAGTGATAGGCGATGTTCTTCGCGCCCGGACCCATCAGTGGGCGAATTTCGGTCCAGAATTGGGGGGGAAGGCGCGCAAGCTCGATCTGCACCGCAGCCTGCGCCAGAGCGCCAAGCCCAAGGCCGCCATATTCCTCGGGCAAGGCCATGCCGAAATATCCGTTATCGACTAGGGTCTGGCGAACGATCGGCGGGACCACGCCAGTCTCAACGAATTCGCGCTCCAGCGGCAGCAGGTCGTTGACGATGGCCTTTGTCGCCTCACAGAAATCCTTGATCTCGTCGGGAAGTTCGAAGTCCATGATGTGCCTTTCAAATGTCTCGATCACTCTCAACACTGAAAAAGCATAATGGTCCTACCATTGCAAGAGTGATGTCGGCCAATTCTGAGGCAGGCGACAAAGCGAGCGCCGTTCCAAACCGGCTGCTAGAGAAAAATTGCGTTGCCGGCGGCCAAGCAACGTATTGACGATATTCGATTTATTATCTAAGCAAATCGCAATTATTCAATTTCGCAAATACCATTCAGAACCCGTGAAATTGCGCCTCGCCCGCCTACACACGACAACGGCGCTGAATTTCATGCCCCCTCCATCCCGAAAATCTTATGGCATTATGCTATTGGAATTGGCTTGCGCGCAGCATGGCAGCATACTGAAAATACAGATCAGAACAGTGCCGCTCAGATCGGCAGGAATTATCTGGAGAGATTCATGTTCATCAAGAACACCTGGTATGTCGCTGCCTTCGCCGCCGAGATCGAGTCGGGCAAGACACTCGCCCGCAAGCTCCTGAACAAACCGGTCGTCCTCTTTCGCACCGACGACGGCAAAATCGCCGCACTGGAAGACCGGTGCAGTCACCGTGCGATGCCCCTCAGTTCCGGCCACGTAGACGGTTGTCGCATCCGCTGCGCCTATCACGGTGTCGAATTCGAAGCCGACGGCAAGTGCGCGCGCATTCCTAATCAGGAACGTATTCCGCCTGCCGCCAATGTGCGCAGCTATCCGGTTGTCGAAAAGGATCATCTGATCTGGATCTGGATGGGCGATGCCGAACTGGCCGATCCCGCACAGATCATCGACAGTCCGGAACACAACGATCCAAAGTGGACGTGGCGACCCTATAATTTCCCGGTGAATGCCGATTGGCAGCTTATCGTCGACAATATCATGGACCTGACCCATGTGCCTTACATCCACGCGGGCACGATCGGCGGTAACCCCGAACAGCATTATGGCGCGGAAACCAAGGTAGAGTTCGACGGCAAGCGCGTGGAACTTCTGCGCAAGATGCCCAATTCGGTCCCGCCGCGTTCCTATATCGACGCGGGCGGCTTCAAGGGACGCGTCGATCGCTGGCAGGAAGTGCGCTTCGAACCGGCCCGGGGCATGACCCTGCGCGTCAATGCGGGTGGCTGCGATGCGGGGACCGGCGCCTATGAAGGCCGCCGCGACAATGGCTTTGAACTGGCGAACAACCATTTCATCACGCCCGAAACGGAAACGACCAGCCATTATTTGTGGACTATCTGCACCACGGCCGATCCGGCGACCGGCGTGCCTGACAAGCTTTTCGATCAGTTCTTCGACACGATCACCGAAGACGAACAGACGCTGGCGCTACAGCAGGAACGGATCAATGACGATCCTGGTCGTACCTTCGTCGGCATTGCCAGCGACGGCGCCGTGAACCAGGCTCGCCGCCTGCTCAGCGCTATGGCTGAGGCTGAAGAAGGTCAGGGCATGGCGGCCTGACGGAAAAGATTCTGCCCCACTAAAAAGGAGCGGCGCTTCAGCACCGCTCCTTTTCTTTTGCACATGATGAACGCTTCGATCAGAACGAGGTAATCACGCTGCGGGCGATCGCACCGCCCTTCAGCTCCGTATAGGCCTCATTAATCTCCTCGATCCCGATCTCGCGCGAGATCAGGTCATCGAGGTTGAGCTTACCCTGCAAGTACAGCTGGGCATACATCGGGATGTCTTGCTTGATATTAGTCGAACCCATATAGACACCGCGGAGATCAACCTGATTGGTCAACAGGTCGACCGTAACATTGACATCGATGGTCGATGTCGGCGCATGGACCCCGATCATATAGGCGCCCCCGCCCTTGCGGGCCATCTGGATCGCCTGCTCCGATGTAGCCTTGATGCCCACGACCTCGAAAACGTGATCCGCGCCGCCCGGTATAAGCGTGCGCAACGCTTCGACAGAATTGCCGGAAGACGCATCGATGAAATCGGTCGCACCGAACTTGCGGGCAAGCTCTTCCTTCCTTGGCTGCATGTCGATCGCCACAATGCGCCCTGCGCCAGCCAGCTTCGCACCCGAAATAACGTTAAGCCCGACGCCGCCAATGCCGATCACGGCAACCGTATCGCCCGGGCGGACAGAAGCGGTATTGATCGCTGCACCTGCCCCGGTGATCGTGCCGCAGCCCAGCAGCGAGGCCTGTGCGAACGGCAGTTCCTTTGGCACCTTGGCAAGCTGGTTTTCATGCACCAGCGCCTTTTCCGCAAAGGCACCCGTACCGAAAACTTGCGTGACGGCCCCGCTCTCACCTCGCAGGCGCGGCTTCTCACCCTCATCGGCGCGCAGCGTTTCTTCTGGATGGGTGCATTGATAGGTCTTGCCCGAATTGCAGGCGCGGCAATGACCACAGAACTGGATAAGCGAGCCGACGACATGGTCGCCAATCTCGAATTCGCGCACTTCGGGACCGACCGCGATGACCACGCCGGCCAGTTCGTGCCCCAACACGGCGGGAAGCGGCACGCCGAAATCGGTCTCGGCAAAGTGAAGATCGGAATGGCAAAGGCCCGATGCCTTCACCTCGACCAGCACCTCGTGGTCGCGGGGTTCGTCGATTTCGATTTCGCCGACCTGAAACGTACCGTCCAGGTTATTGAGTATGGCAGCCTTCACGTTCTTCTCCTTGATCCTTCTGCGTCAGGCGCAAATCGGCCCGACGATCATGGTCGTATCCTCAATCGCCTTTGGATTGCGGCAGCACTCGACCATCTGGTCGCGTTGGCCGATCGCGAATTTAAACGTTGCGCATTCGGCGCATGCGGGAAGCTTTTCACGCAGATCGTTCCAATTCACGGAACTGTGTCTTCGAACGAGTCTTTCTGCGTCCTGGCCATAGTCGCATGGCGATCGCAGCGGTGAGCACGCTGCCTACACGCCGCCAAACACGTCGAAAAACAACTCATTCACTCATGTCTCCCTTCTTTTCCTGTTGTGAAGGCAGCCATGTTCGCGCTCATTCGCCAAGCAGAGCGGTCACCGTCTTGGTCTCGGTGTAGTGCAGCAAGCCCTCTTCCCCGACCTCGCGGCCCCAGCCGGATTCCTTCACGCCGCCAAAAGGCGCGGAAGGATCGTTCATGCCGTGGGTGTTGATCCAGACCACGCCGGCCTGCAGTTGACGTGCGGTAAGATGCGCGCGCGAAAGATCGCGGGTCCAGATATTGGCCGCCAGCCCAAAGCGCGTGTCATTGGCAGCCTTCACCACCTCCTCGACATCGTCGAACGGCGTCGCGACAAGAACCGGACCGAAGATCTCTTCGCGCACGATGCTGGCATCGCGGTTCGGATTGGCGAAGATCGTCGGCTCTACAAAATAGCCGTCCTTGCCGCCGGTCCCGCCGCCGGTGACGACTTCGGCGCCGCACTGCCGGCCCTGTTCGATATAGTCGAGCACGCGGATCTGCTGCGCACGCGACACCAGCGGCCCCAGCATCGTTTCCGGATCACGGCCATGACCCAGCTTGAAGCCTTGCGCCACCTTTGCGATGCCCTCGACCACCTGATCATAGACCGATCGTTCGACGAACAGGCGCGAGGCGGCGAGGCACACCTGCCCCGAATTGAAAAAGATGGCGAGCGCGGCGCCGAGCGTAGCCTTTTCGAGGTCCGCATCGGCAAAGATCAGCGAAGGCGATTTACCGCCGAGCTCCAAAGTCACGCGTTTCAGATCATCGGCAGCGGTGCGCACGATCTGCTTGCCGACCCTTGTCGAACCGGTGAAGGCGATCTTGTCCACGCCGGGATGTGCGACCAAAGCCTGCCCGGCATCCTGACCGTACCCCGTGACCACGTTGAGCACGCCTTCGGGCAAACCGGCCTCGAGCGCGAGTTCAGCCAGCCGAAGCGCGGTCAGCGGCGTAACTTCCGAGGGTTTCAGGACGATCGTACAGCCTACCGCCAGCGCCGGGGCGATCTTCCACGCGGCCATCGCCAGCGGATAGTTCCATGGCACGATCTGGCCGACCACGCCCACTGGCTCGCGCACGGAATAGCTGTGGTATTGCTGCCCGTCGCCGGAAATCGGATTGACCTGCCCGCCGATCTTGGACGTCCAGCCCGCCATGTAGCGAAAAATGTCGATCGCCGCCGGCACGTCGACGGCTAGCGCGTGATGCACCGCCTTGCCGTTGTCGTAACTTTCCAGAAGTGCCAGTTCGCCGGCGTGCTCCTCGATCTTGCGGGCGATATTCTCGATTATCTTGCCGCGGTCGAGCGGACGCATGCGCGCCCAGCTTGCAGACTCAAATGCCTTTCGCGCGGCGCTAACAGCACGGTCAATATCCTCGGCGGAACCTGCCGGGACGCGGGTGAAGATTTCGGCGGTGGCCGGATCCTCCACATCGATGCATTGCCCATCGGCGCTCTCGGTCCATTCTCCGCCGATCAGCATGCGATTGCGTGGAAGGTGGACTTCGTGCCCTTTTTTACCATGCAGCGTCTGCGCAAAAGCCGTTTCGTTCATAGCTCTCTCCATCTCGCAGGCACTATTTGCCAGCTCATTAGTCTTTTTTCGTTGCAGCCGTCTGACCGGCGCGCCGCATCAAACACCATCGGTCAGACAGTGCTTAGCCAGCGAGTCTCGTCACGATGGTCGACGCTGTTCGCTCATCTCGAATGCGGGGAATGGGTGATGCCAAACCTCTCATCGATTACGCATCTCTCAGTGTGCGTATAGCTAATACGTAATGATCGATTTTCGGATCGGCAATATGTTTGAAAGGTCGGACCAATATTGGCTTTTCAGGGCAAAAATCACGGCTTTAAGCCGTTTTCTTAAGGCAAATGTCGAGGCTTGCTTCACTTTTTGAATAGTCAGCAGTGATTCGAATATCGTTGGCCACCTAAGCTCAGGACCCATTGATTTGCAGGCGACGATATGATTGTGCTTTGCACGCCTTGGGCTCCAGGCTCCGCGAGGAGACTGAGTATGAGCGACCTGTATTGGGCGTCACCTTAGGGTTTGTGCGCCAGACAACGACTTGCCGGACATAATGCGAACATGGGCGTCAGGTGGCGGCGCGGAGATACTGGTATAGCGTTTCACGGCTGATACCCAGTTCGCGTGCGATGGCTGCCTTGCGCTCACCGGCGGCGGCGCGGCGATGCAACTCAGCGATCATTTCGTCGGACAGGGACCGTTTTCGTCCGCGATAAGCGCCACGTTGCTTGGCGACAGCGATGCCTTCGCATTGTCGTTCTCGGATCAAAGCGCGCTCGAATTCGGCGAACGCGCCCATGACTGAAAGTATCAGGTTGGCCATGGGAGAATCTTCGCCGGTGATTGCCAGGCTTTCCTTCACGAACTCAATCCGAACACCTCGATTGGTGAGCGATTGGACGAGCCTGCGCAGGTGGCGGCAAGATATTCGGTCGCGGTCTGCGCCTGTTCGGGGCCCAGCGGCGCGCCCAGCCCGATCATCTGCTGGACGATATCGTTCCATTCGCCCGGCGTGCGCCCGCGCGAAGTGGCAAGCGCAAAGGAATGGCACCCCGCACAGGTCGTCTCCACAAGCTGCTTCGCCGCGCCCGGTAATGCCGATCCCGCAGACGACTGCGTCGCGCCCTGCAGGCCGGTGCCCGCAATCGCCGCGCAGCAGGTCGCCGCCAGCAAGATCGCCCGTGGCCCCCGGAGCCGGATGCAGTTCCTCTTCGTAATGGAATGCGTGCTGCTGCGACCGGGCAGGTTCATCAAGCGCCTCTCTTAGATGGATCCTCTTGCTCGACCTTATGCCGATCCACGCCCGATTGCGCTGTAGCAGAGTGCACAATCTCGTGTCGGCCCAGTGCACCCAATCCTCCAGTAAGCATCTAACTGCGCGTAACTGGCAGGCGGGGCCCAGACGTTCAGTCTTTGGCGACCTAGCGCATCACGCATTGCACGATCTGATGCAGTCGTTTCGCCCTGACGGCGGGCGCGGCGAACCGACGACGAGATTATGCAGAGAAGGATGGCGGGTCGACATGTTGTAGAAGCTGAGCGAGGATATATTCGCATGCAGGTCGAAAGGGTCGATACTGGAACGGTATACGCCTGCCGCCTCACCCTTTATCAATATCTCCGCAAGCTGGTCGATCACGCTCGAGTTGCGGCTCCTCAGATCTTGGACGGTGGCGATGTGTTCGTCGTGATGCCGGTTTTCGCTAATCACCAGCCGGACGAGATGTTCGTGCCGGGGGTGCGATCGGTCTTCATCGTCAGCGCCATTGCGCCCTGTTGGCGGTGATGATTTCTCATCGGCTTCGGCGTCCGGCTGGCTAGCCGACCGGGTCCTTGAAAGGCGTCGGCCAGCGAAAACAGCGTTCCGGCCAGTCGACGCCGTCACACTTTATTCTCGACGAACGGATAGCCAGGCATCGGCGCCATGCAATCCGATTTTCAGCGCAATGGTAACCCGGCGCCTATTTTCCTCAGAGTGGCAGCGCGCTTCGTCACCCAAAGCTGCGACACCGTAGAACTTGTCTGATAATCCTTCTTAACGGACAAGCTCCCTTCCCTGCTCCCTCTCGATTGCGACCGACGGCGCAATGCAGAATTGGCCGCAGCAAATCGACGACTTCACGACGCATTACAACCCTTCGGCTGACGGAAGCACCTTCGCCTACCTTTATGAAATCGACGGCCTCGCCCCCAATTCGGAACCCGGCAGGTCGAACCGCATGAAAGCCAATGTTGCTCCGAACATCTGCAACGATCAGTGGGTCCGCCTCGTGATCGAGAACGGCGCGAGCTTTGCGTACAGCTACTCGCACTAGATGAACACGGAAATTCCCTAGGTCTATTTCACCATTGATCGCTGCGCCTCACCGGCTTCCACAATCCACAAAACCAATGCGGCCCCAGTAATCAGGTGGCGCCTATCATTTTGGACCGGCCGCAAATCCGCCCTGCGGTCCAGAGAGGAGTCCATGACTAGCTTTCTACTGTCCGTCGGCATCATCATTGGCACCGTTATCGCCAACATCGTCCTCCCGCCGCTGCCGCTCTCGGCGATCGTGGCCGTTGGCCGCCTTCGCTAGCGGGAACGCCCGATCCCGCCCTGCCCTCCCCATCATGGCATTCGCGTTGTGTTCCTTGCGGTCTATCTCCCTTGAGCCAACGGCTGCTTCCAGATCGCCAAGGCTGTAGCTGAAATTGAAATCGGCAATCGCTGGGTGCTGCTATTTGCACTGGCGCGCCTTCCGGCAGTCTATAATCGATGGCCCAAAAGCGGATTCACGCGAGCGGCCTCGCATTTTGGCTTCAGGCGCAGATACAGCTCCCCTCACCTATGTCGGCGGCCTTTCGACTTTCCTGATCATCTGGGTCGCCATTTTCTTCAACTGGTGGCCTGCCCTACCCGGCTAACCAACCCCATGGACGCGAATGCACCAAAGAAGGCGGTCAACTCTCGCACCAAATTGCCCAAGGTCGCGCACATACAAGCGTCAAACCCAACTTTTCCACTGGATCGAACTTTTTTAGAAGCCGCTATTGCGACCGCACTTCTTTCGGGCCAGATTGCCTGAACGAACGAGTTTACTCGATTTTGCGCCCAAATACGTTACTCGAGGATCACATGGATCTGGCGAAGCCCACTACCCGCGAACGTCTCCACCAATTGGCCGACGCAAGTCATGCCATGGTCGATAAGCTTCGCCAACGCGCTATGGCTCCCTCAACTCAGAAGGATCTGAAATTTCGCACTGGCGTGCTTGAAGCTGCCGAGATTCTGAATTGCTCGCCGGCACGTATCAGGGCTGCTGAAGAGGACGGACGGCTCCCGCCCCCTCAAACTACTGAGACCAATCGTCGCGCCGGTTATACTGTCGACGAGTTATGGAACATGAGGCAAGTTCTCGGCCTGATGCCTTCGCGCCCTGAACGGTCAGAAGCTGCCATCATAGCAATGCAGAACTTCAAGGGCGGCGTCGGCAAGTCGACAACCACAGTCCACCTCTCTCACTACCTCGCGCTCTCGGGTTACCGCGTGCTCGTGGTGGACTGCGATAGCCAAGCCACTACAACTACGATGTTCGGCCTAGACCCCCACCTCTCGATCGAACGGGAGGAAACTCTTTACCCCTTTCTCAGCGTCGATAAGGAACAAGATTCGCTGCATTATGCGATCAAGCCGACTGCTTGGCCCAACATCGATATCATCCCGTCTGCTCAGACGCTTTACGAGGTTGAATACGAGCTCGCATTGAATGATCCCGAGACGGGTTCAAACCTCGGCACACGCATTCGCGAGCTGAAGGCCGGACTTAATGAGGTCTCGCGAAACTATGACATCGTGCTTCTCGATCCTCCCCCAGCGCTTGGCATGATTAGCATCGCTGTCATGCAGGCTGCGAATGCCCTCCTCGTTCCTCTGGCGGCCACCGTGCCCGACTTCATCTCCACCGCACATTTCAACAAGATGCTCGCAGAGCTCGCTGATATGCTGTTCGAGAGTGGAATCGAGGTAGAATACAGCTTCATCAAGTACCTCGTCAGTAAGTTCGATATCAATGACGCCTCCCAGAGCCTCATGCGGGATAACGTCCTGGCAGGTGGCTTCATCGGAGAACTCATCGATCCAGCAATCTTGCAATCCGCCGAGATCAGCCATGCCTTCGTTAGGTGGAATAGCATCTATGAGCTTGACAAGCCGATAGGTGCAGCGCGGACCCATAAGCGCTGCCGAGGTAACCTCGATGATGTCTTCGGCAAGGTTGAAGCCATCATTCGTTCAACTTGGACTGTCAGCGCGCCCACCCAAACCCCTGATCTCGCCGGAGCCCTGTAAATGAGCAAGCAATCAGACTGGTTCGAAGGTCTATCCGGCGTTTCAGATCGGCAGGCAGAAGAAACTTCAACGCCCTCCCCTGCCCCGGCGGCAAAGCCGGCGCTTATGCGAAGGAACATACTTGCGAGCAGGGAAGATAGTGTGTCCCGGCTAATGGACGGATCGACCAAGCAAGTCGTCGAGCGCCAGATCGATCCTGAAGAGATCGTGGTCTGGTCGGGCAATCCCCGAGACCAGGACCTTCTCGAGAAAGATGACTTTCTCGATCTCATCGAATCCATTCAAGCCCATGGTCAACTCGAACCTGGTCTGGCCCGCAGGATTGCCGGAACCAAGAACCTCGAACTCGTAACCGGCTCGCGGCGTCTGGCCGCCGTTCGTTGGCTCAAAGCGAACGGATACCCGGATATCAAGTATCTCGTCCAGATTCGAGATGTGTCGAATGAGGAGGCGTTCAGGCGCGCTGACGAGGAGAATCGCACCCGCAGCGACGTTTCGCCAATCGAGCGTGCCCGAAGCTACGCCTACGCGATCGAGGATCTCTACAACGGCGACCTTACTACCTTGGCGACGAAGCTGGGAATTTCGAAGGGCTTCGCCTCGAAGCACCTTAAGGTCGCCGCCATTCCCGAGGAGATATGGCGGGCCGTCCCTCGCATCAAAGAAGTCAGTCTGATAGCGGCTTATACACTCGCTCAGAAGCTCGATGATCCGAATATGGCGAAACTCATCAAGGCTAATGCGAAAGCCATTGCAGCCGATATCGAGGCCGGTGCCCAATTCGCCACGGATGCCGCGCTGAAGAAGCTCACGGAAGTTTCCACGCCTTCATCCAAACCCGAGAAGTTTGAGGTACTTTCCAAAACCAAACGCCCGATGCTGAATGTGCAGTCCGCCACTAAGGGCGGGATGACCATGAAGCTGCACTCCAACTCGGGCGCCTCTGAAGAGGAGCTGATCGAAGGATTCCGCGGAGCCCTCCGGCATCATGGCATGCTTAATTGATGTTCATCGTTTGTTCTCTTGGTTTGGTTGGCCATCAGGGCAGGCTTTCGGCAGTTGGCGTCCTTTGTAAGTCTGACCGTGCTGGCCGCAATTTCTTGCGGCTCTCCGTTTCAAGCTGGAAACGAGTATGTAGGCATAGCCATTCTTCGGCCTTGTTAGGGCCATAGCAGCCTCACCGGTCGATCAAATCTCTTGCTTCCGCCGTCATAGCGGCGTTCGTTAGTCAAGCACTCCGGCGGGCATAAATCTAGCCGCCCGAAGCATTTGGCTCTCGCTCCATCCCAATTAAACCCACTGATTGCCATGGGACTCCATAGCCGCAAAATATCGGCGTTCGGCTACGTCGCCCTCGAACAACCCCCTCACAGAGCAGCCGCTATCGACGTTTCTCCGTAACGAATGATTCCCAGTTGCCTTAGGATTACGAACCCTCTGTCCAGAGCTGGAACCTCCCCTTCCCCGCTAATGTTTCCAACTGGAAACGAACACACTTTTCATTTTGTCAAAGCGCATGACATCGAATGAACGCACAGCGGTAGTGAGTCTTTGCGTGGCACCATCAGTTGCAATCCGACGGTAACCGCTTCAGCGCAAAACCGGCAGCGTTGATCTCAAGTCACAAGACGGTGATATCCGCGCAGAGCGTGTCGAAGGGTGGAAGGTTGATATTCTGACCTCTGGTAAGGGCGGACATCTCACTAGTAGAGTTGCGCCTTCCCTTGCCTGATGAGGTTCTCGCGATCTCAATTGCGGTTTGGATAAGCTCTTCGCGCAGCGGAGCATACGGGAAAAGCGACATGGCATCCCATCGAACAAGATCGGATCAACACCCTGAGGCAGCGACATGCCTGTTTTTGGAGGTCAGATCGGTCGATTCGGAAAGCCTGATCTTATCGACGAGACATAGACTGCCGCAAACTTCACCCGCAGTCATGGACGCTGAGCCAGACAGTGGCTACTCATCGGCTTCCCGCGGAACTTAAGATCACGATGCCAGTCGCTGGACCGCCCATGACCGGCATTGTCGCACCGTTGGTGCTGACGGCCCGATTAATAATGACTGGTTTGAAGCATATGTATCGTAGGTTCTCGTGCGCGAACTGCAACCCGGCAACTTCGCATTTATGGATCTGTCGAACCTCAAATGCCCTGCAATCAGCGATCGGCTCGAGACAGTCGGGGCAGTCGGGGCAACGCAGCGCTGCCTCTCACCCTATAGCCCCGACTTCCGCTCAAGAAGGCCTTCTCGCGCCTTGAGACCATGCTCTTCGAGGCTGGCGAGAGAACCGTCAACGGACTGTGGGGACTCATCGGCAATCTCGTCAACATCTTCCAGCCAAAGAATGCGCCAGCTACTTCAGCTTGTGCGGATGCAACCCAGACTGATCGACAACCGCCCAAAGTTCGAGAGCAACAAAGCGCCGCCTCATCTAGCTGCAGTTTATTTCCAGCTGGAAACGGTGCGAGGAAGTTAACCAATAATCACCGAACCTCATCCTGCCTTAGATGACTCTTGCAGTTATGCGCGCGATCTAATGAACCTAGCTCTCATCGTTCGGCCTCTTTTGAACAAGGGCAGGACGAGAGGTGAATGTTTGATTTCGGATTGCGGGTTCAACCACCGTGACGCCGTTATTCATTGTCGGTTCGACTAGATCATTGTTGCCTTCCCCTGATCAATGAGACCGTACTGTTTATCTCGCTTTCACCTCCGTCCATACCATCTAGAACCAAGCTTCACCCCCAGGCAGGCCCATGATCGATGATATGCGTTCACCCCGATACTCACTTGGAAGACGTGGCGAGGGCAGCTGAGTGAACCAAATGGTTTTGTAGGGCGAGGGGTCAACTAGCGAATTAGACCGCCACCGATTCAGGCCGTATCAGGATTGGGCTAGGCTATCTCTTTCCGATCCTATATCAAACGACATCATCATTCTTCGAGCTTGCATCTGTAAGCCTCCATCCGTCGCCAAAGCGACTATCAAGCCGCAGCTCCCTCGGTTCCATCCTATAACCTGTGAATTTTATGCTTGATCCGATAATGCAGTTCGTTGTTTATATGTCTGCGTGCCGATTCGACTCGGGACGCAGTTCAAGTGAACGTGGTGCATGGCGATTCGCGCTAAGGGGACAGTGATGAATACCGACGGCAAGAGAATCGGGCTTGCAATTGATAACACTGCTCGCTCAGTAATTGTGTCCGATGAGTCTGCGGCCGAGCATTACCTAGAATGCATCGATATCTTTGGTTTCCGCTATCATCAGGAATTGATGGAGCGCCCATTCCTCGCCCTCAGTAAGTCTCGCACGCGCCCGATCGATTATACGTCGCCTGATGGTCTCACCACCGTAAAGGTCACATGCGATCCCGAATACGGAATGGCAACGATCTGGGATGGCGACGTCCTGATCTACCTTGCATCCGTAGTATGCGATATGAAGCGACGCGGTATAAATGACATTCCTCGCCAAATAACGCTTCGTCCCTACGACATACTGCGAGCAATCAAGCGGCCGACCGGCGGTAAGAATTACGAGCAACTCACGCACGGCTTCGATCGGCTAGTAGCGACAACCGTGAAGACCAATGTTCGAGGGGGGGAAGGGCGCCGAGAGTCCACTTTCAGTTTTCTAGATAGCTGGAACCACGTCGTCGATAGCGACGAGATCGCCAAAGGCGTGACACTCGTCATGTCGAACTGGTTTTACGAAGCTGTCTTGGAACAGAGCAAATATCTAAGGCTCGATCCCATCTATTTCACCTTGAAGTCAGGCTATGAGCGGTGGATCTATCAGATCACCCGCAAACATGCCGGTGGCCACGGTGAAAGGGGTTGGGATTTCACTTTCCCGACATTGCACGCAAAATCCGGGAGTGTTCAGCCGCTGAACCAGTTTAAGCGGGACATCAAGAAGATCATTGAACGGAACGCAATCCCGGGCGTGAAGATGTCCATCATCGGCCGAGGGAAGGGCGAGAAGCTGAAACTGGTCTTTGTCGGTCACGGCAATCCAGTTCAACCCATGGCGGATGATGCGGACTCCGTTTCCAGCTGGAAACGAGAAGACGCCAACGTCGTGGAGCTGCCACCAGCACCAAAGCCCAGAGCCTCTGACAATCACCACAACGTTGAGGACGATTTCATTCCGACCCATGAGGCTCAAAGCTTAATTTCTAAGGCGACTGGATTAATCGCGGGCAGGGCGGGGCGCGGTGAGCTCACTGAAGATGATGTTGAATGGTGTCGCAGTCATTGCCCTGGTATGGATGTCTACGCTTGCCATGAAGATTTCAAGGTCTGGGTCGATAAGGGCCCGGCACGCATACCTGCAAAATGGAGTGCGGCATTCAGGGGGTGGATGAAGAAAAACTTCGAGCAGAACCATCGTTTCAGGTAGCCTCCACACGTTATCACGAGGCGTAACGACCAATCGAGCGCATGATCTGCTCGATTGGTAGTTTTTTCCTAATCGTTAATCCCATCTGCCAGATTGCAGCCCCTTAATTGATGGCAAGACTTAACGCCGTCATGTCCAGTTGAGGCTCTTTCTTCAGGTTTCATTTCCATCTGGAAAAGGTCGGGTGCTAGCGCGCCCGCCAATGCCCGACGAACTGCAACGCGTCCCAAGTTACCCGCACCGCGGATCGAGCATCTGACAGGTCCATTAAAAACGTGGGTGAAACACCGGCGGGTCGGCCATGAATGCTTCGGTTTCCAATATGAAACGCCGGGTTTCGATCGATATGCCACTGGAGTCAGACGTTTTCCTCCCGGAATGTGGGTGAAACACCGGACAAAGGCTTCAGGCGATTCAGAATCCGCATTTGATTCACGCTGGAAACGAGCGAAACCACACCATAAATGGGCCGAAAACGATTAATTTCGACGCACCGTGCGTCGACCAAATCTGCGCCATAACGCAATGTTTACCAATAGTTTTTGCGGGAATTAGGCAATCAAATTCGACTCCCTTAGGCCGTCATGATTGCAGACTCGGTGTATTACCCACATTTCGCAACATCCCGGTGTTCCACCCATCGTCACATGGTGCTTCACCCACGGAAGAACGGTGTACTACCCATTTTTCATCGGCGTTCCGCCCACACCTGACTCGGTGCTTCGCCCACGGATCTTCGGTGCTTCACCCACAGTCGGATTGAAGCGAATCGTGGGAATCACGTGCTCCGCGGACGTTTTCCACAACCGCTAACTTCTTTAATAGATTCAATAACCAACCTAACCCTTCTAAACAGGGGAGTGGTGAATTTTTTGATTTTAGAGGAGAAACAGGAGGAAGGATAATCCCGACCTTGACTCCTCTCTCGCAGTTAATCTCCGATCGACACGATCTTTAAGCGCCGGTATGTCATCGCCAGCACAGAGTTCCCTGTACGATATCCTCGCAACTTTACCTGTTACGTCGAAGAACTCGAGCCATTGCTGGCGGAGAACGAACGCAAGCCGCGGCGCGAACGACCGACGCTCATCCGTTTGTTCGAAGCGTTGCGGCCCCAAGGATATGAAGGCGGTTACGATACGGTTCGCCGGCATGTGCGTCGCTGGCAACGCCAGGAAGTCGATCGCACGGCAACTGCTTTCGTGCCACTGAGTTTTGATCCCGGCGAGGCTTACCAATTCGATTGGAACCAAGAGGTTGTCGTTCTGGCAGACGTGACGACGACGGTGAAGGTCGACCATATGCGATTGCGCCATAGCCGGATATTCTCCGCACGAGCCTATCCGCGCGAGACGCAGGTGATGGTGTTCGACGCCCTTGCCCGGGTCGTCGCCTTCTTCGGCGGCATCTGCACACGTGGGATATACGACAACATGACCACTGCGGTGGATGCGGTGTTCCTCGGCAAGGAACGCAAGTTCAACCGTCGGTTCCTCCAGATGTGCAGCCACTACCTATTCGAGCCCGTCGCATGCACGCCGGCGGCGGGATGGAAGAAGGGTCAGGTCGAGAACCAGGTAGGTATGGCTCGTGAACGCTTCTTCACTACCCGGCTGCGCTTCGCCAGCTACGAGGAATTGAACGCATGGCTGCTCGACCGTTGCCTCGAACATGCCCGCGTCCATCGCCATCCGGAGTTGCGTGATCGCACAATTGTCGATGTGTTCAAGGACGAGAAGCCCGCGTTGATGCGAATGCCTTCAGTGCCATTCGACGGCTTCCACGCTCTCACTGCCTTCGTGTCCAAGGCATTGCTGGTGCGGTTCAATCACAACAAATACTTGGTGGCTGCGCGGGCACTCGGGCGCCCTGTCGAGATCAACGCCTATGCTGATCGCGTCGTCATCCGCCAAGGTGACGATATCGTCGCCGAGCATGACCATCGCTACGGCCGCGAATAGACCGTTTACGATCCCTGGCACTATGCGCCGGTGCTGGCGAAGAAGCCGGGCGCGCTGAGGAACGGCGCGCCGTTCAAGCAACCGGCCTGCCGCCAGCGCTGGAGCGTCCGCGCATCAAGCTGAAGGGCAGCGACGATGGCGCCACCGCTGCCACAGGGCAGCGGAAGATATTGAAGATTTGTGCGCGAAGCGCACCGGCAGATGGTCAAGATTCTGACGGCGGCCACCGTTGATGGCCTCGATGCGCTGGAATTGGCTGCGGCCGAAGCATTGGCCCAAGGGGTAACCAGCGCCGATGTCGTGCTCAATATCCTGGCCCGGTCCCGATCGGCGCCGATGGAGCCCAGCATTGCCACACCCGAACATCTGCAGCTCATGATCGAACCCGCCGCGGATGTCGGTCGATATGACCGGTTTCTGCCAGCGAGCAGGGCCGCATGATGGAGCGCCACGAGATCATCGGCCTGATGGCGGCGCGCTTTGGACAAGAGTCACGCGTTGGACGAAGACCTGGTCTGAAGCGGAACAGGGGACATTTTTGCGTCTCCGAATTCTCATCCTATAGTATGCCCTAACCAGTGACTGATCAGCCTGAAAAGCTAGGCATTGCCGAGCATTCATTTATTTTTCACGGGACTATTGCCATCCTATAATGCGCGTGCTAGCCGCAATGCGGGCTGCAATATCGCACAGGGAAGAGATGTGAAATCCGACGACGATTACCTCACAGATGCGCGAGAGCGTCCGGGACGGTGCCAACGCAGGTCGGCTGTCGCTGACGAGACCATCCGCGCCAATCGGTCACTTGTGATCCGTGGGGCAGAAATGGGGGACACGTTGACGGACGTGGCGCATGCGATTCTTGCGAAATCGAAAGAGGATCGCGCGGTTTCGACGATCGCTCGCAGGATTACAGCTCTCTATGGTCCGTGGCGCCAGCAGAAGGCTGGCCAAAAAACCGAAATCAAAGACGACAACTACGGCGAGGGAGAAAGCTGGTGAGCGAGTTTCTGATCCGCACGATCATCTTCATCGCGGTGAATTCCGGCGGAGTGGGCAAGACGCTAATTGCCGAAATTTTCGATGCACTCACACGTCTTTTAGCCATCGATGCTCAGTTTGCCAGTTATGATCATGGCAATCACGCACTAATAAAATCTCTTGGCAAGAAGGTGATACCTATCGCAGGCACACCCGACTTCGCCAAGGGCAAGAATATCGTTGCTGAAAGATTCACGGCCTCCATTCTCGTGATAGATTGCGGGGCTAACAGTCTGTTCGGACCTCACGCTGCCTTGGGAATGGCGCAAGGTATGCATAAGCAGGCGCAGAAGGATGGCCATCGCTTCTTCTCGCTTGTGCCAGCTGGCAGTGGCAAAATCGGCGGTCTGGATTCTGCTATCAACGCCCACAACGGCATGCAGGATTTCGACATGAACAGTAGGCTCATTCTTAACGACATGAACGGGTCTGGCGCGTTTGGGCGTGAAGAAATTCCTGAAGGGATTGCAGTCGAAGAAATCCCTTATTTGCCTGCAGCGCTTCAGGCACTTCGCCTTCAACTGGGCGTGTCTATCTACGACATGATCGTTCACCCCAAACCCGGTTATGAGGAGGCAGGTAAGCATACCCTCGCTTGGCTGCTGAAGGCTGCCAAAGCGCCGATCTTCAAAGAAGTTTTCGAAGACCATCTTGAAAGGCTTCCTAGGGTCCCAGATGGGCTCAGGGGCGTTTTTTACACGATAACCACTGTCGAAGATGTTCATAATGACCGCCTTGCGGCCAACTGCGAAATGCAATCTGCGTTTAGGGCATTGGTCCATGGGAACACGGCCGATCCTAGGTTTACGCAGAATGCCGAAGAGCTCCAGATTGCCTACAGGAAATATTGGAAATTGTAGGTCGATGACACTTATCCGGTCGGGTGAGGTGCCCGACCGGAAGCGCCGGATCAAAAAGGCATGAAAAAGGTGGGATTTTGCCGGTCGAGCCCTCACGCTGACCCTCTCTGATGCGTACCGATTGAAACCTACCAAGCGCTCGCACCGAAACGCTGGAAGTGGTTCTGCGCCAGTGGAAGTTAGTCCAGACGGTACGCGAGACGTTCTCCTGCCGGGACTGCGAGACGATTACGCGCAGCCGGCGCCGTTCCATGTCGTGCCGTGCGGATTGCCGGGGTCCAGCTTCCTCATGTTACTTTTTGCGAAGTGCGGTTAGCGCCAGCCCCTCAATCGGCATGCCGAGCGCTTTGCGCGCAAAGGTTGCGCAGAACACCTCGACCTTGGCCGGACAGGTCGGCAGCGGCACCTTCGCACCCATTCCGCTCTATCGGGAGATCGAGGCCCATATGCTGGCTGCAACCCGGCTGCAGGGCAACGATACCACCGTGCAGGTCATGGTGAAGGGCACTACCGATACGGCGCGTCTGTGGATCTATGTGTGCGATGACCGGCCAATTGCCGGCTGCGATCCCCTTTATTACCGCGATTAGCGCGATGAGCATCCGCGGTCGCACCTGGCGTTCTCGGCAGGGAAATCTGGAGGCCGATGCTTACGGCGTGTCGCCGGCCATGCAATTCGTCGCAAAAGCGGGAATTGAAAATTCCCTAGTTGCCGATCGTGATTGGCCAACGAGCCGGGCTTAACTCCGGCTCATTGGATGGCTCTAACGTCGGTGCGATTACCTCCACAGGAGGCGCTGCCGATTACCGGGTGATGAATGTCCATGGCCTGCTGCTCCATCGCCATAGCGGCAAGGCAGACGAGCGTCGCCACGACGGGCGCGTGGCGGTCGATACCCGCAACACCCGGTGCTCTGACGCAGCCGATCTCATGACTGCCACCGTCGAGCATCGCTTCGGCCGAGTGAACCGGCTGCCTACCACCATCGAATGGCTGACGGATAACGGCAGCTGCTACACCGCAAAGGAGACCCGCCGCTTCGCCCGGGAGATCAACCTCCGGCCGCGCACCACACCCATCAAAAGCCCGCAGTCCAACGGCATGGCCGAGGCGTTCGTGCGAGCCATGAAACGCGACTTCGTCCGCTTCGCCGAAAAGCCAGACGCAAGGGCCGTCAATCAGCCACCTGCCAAGCGGGTTCCACCACTACAAATTGCCCACTTGCATCGCGCCCTTGGCTATCTCGCAACGCGCGAATACATCAACCGTTCAATGAGTGAAGAACTGTCCGGGAGTTAAGGGGCAACGACTAATACCAACCTGCAATGATCAGAACCTACGCGCCCATTTGCGGCGACCGATAGTCATGATGCGCCATGGCTGATCAACGAGCTTGTACCAAGCCTCGCAGCAATGGTCGACGATGTTGTCGTGAGAGGTGAAGATGCGGTTGGAGAGCCAATTGTCGCGCATGAACTGCCAGATGTTCTCGACCGGGTTCAGTTCGGGGCATTTGGCTGGCAGCGCGACGATGCTGATGTTGGCGGGCACCTTGAGCTTGCCGGTCATGTGCCAACCGGCCTGATCCATCAGCACGACAGCATGCGCACCGGGTGCCACCGCCAGCGCGATCTCGGCCAGATGCAGCGTCATCGTTTCGGTGTTGCAGAAGGGCAGAACCAGTCCGGCACCCTTGCCCTCCTCGGGACAGATGGCTCCGAAGATATAGGCTGATCTGGTGCGCTGGTCCTTGGGGGCAGATGGCCGCGTGCCGCGCTGCGCCCAGCGGCGGGAGATGGTGTTCTTCTGCCCGACGCGCGCCTCGTCCTGGAACCAGATCTCTATGGGCGTGCCCTGCGGGAGGTTGGCTCGGATCTCTGCCACCGCCGAGGCAAAGCCCCCTTTTTGAATGCCTCCATGGCGTGTCCGTTCTGCGCATGGTGACGGGGCCGGGCGGTCAGCTTCACATAGCCCAGTTTCTTCAGTTCACGGCTGACAGTAGTCTCGTCGAGCGACACCGCGAATTCCTCGTGCAGCCAATGCGCCAGGTCGATCAGCCGCCAGCGCACGACGCCATGGATCGCCGGGATAGGCCCGCGCTCGACCGCCTCGACCAGTGCGCGTCGCTGCGCATCATTAAGGATCGATGCCTTGCCTGGGGCCTTGCCGTCCAGCAGCCCGTCAGGACCGCGGGTATTGAAGCGGATCACCCAGTTCCGGACGATCTGAAGGGTGACACCCCCAATCCGCGCTGCCTCGCTCCGGCTACCACCATCGTAGATCTGGGCCAGTGCCAGCAATCGCCGGGCCTGCGGCGCGCTCTTCGAGTTCCGTGCCAGTCGCCGAAGCGCCGGTCCGTCGAAATCATCCCGCAAGCCAATCGCCCGACCCATTATCGCGTCCTCCCTAATGCAGGACGCTATTGAGTCAGACCTTCGCCACCTTGGGAATCCCCAAATGAGTCAGCCTCAGCGCAGGTTGGTATAAACCCTTGCGCGCATTGCCGGACATTCTGCCCGCCGGATTGACGAACTACTGGTCTGGAACTGGGAACCTAGGCACACCAGGCTCGCGGTCTGATGCTGCACGTCAACAAGCTCCACTTGGTCTGCACGATCGCGTTCGTAGCGCGTAATCTGAGCGTCGAAGTGGATCTGCTTGCTAAACTCACGGTGGGCATGGACCCGGAAGACGGACCGATCTGAGTCTGCAGTCCCGATCATCCAGACGGGGTGATGCCTTTTACCAAATACAGCGTCGTAAGCCTCATGACATTCTTTGCCGATCACGTCAGGTAACCCTGTTGTCGCCGCCACTGGATAGGTACGCGCGGGAGGATTTTCACCAGTGTTGTCTTACAAATCCATACGACGCGATGGCATCGTCAACCACTCATGGGACGCTTGCCGTTCTTACATACCGCAGTTGTGCGACGATGAACGACAGCGGGACGCCGCCAGAAATGAAGCTTGAGTAGCCTCTATTTTTCTAAACGCCGTTTATCCTAATATTCAGGACAGGAGACGGAGAAGGGGAGGGCTAATCACGACGATGAGTTCAAGCGAGATGCGGTGGTGCAGATCACCGAGCGTGGGTAATCGCAAGCGGAGATTTCTGAGCGGCTCGACGGAATCAACATTCGCTGTATGCGTTGAAAGGGGCAATGGCGCAGGCGGTTTGAGGCGACGCCAATACGGATGCAGATCCCCCGGTTGAAGCGCGAGTTGTTCCCAGTAACCGCGGAGCGCGATATCTTTTAAAGCCACCGCGTATTTCGCTACGAATGCAATGCGAGATACGCTCGAAACCACCGACGTAACCCCCTTATGTAAGGGGTCAGATCTTCACTTGCTCAAAGGGTCAAATCCTCCGTTCTTTGGACACGGAACCGATCTAGACTTGAACCGGGCTGACCCCGCTGTGGAACGCAGAGAGGCTTAGAGCCCCTTTGCATCCAGTCCTTATCCTATCGCTTTTCCAATTTCCCGGCCAAATTTATCCTCATTAGCTGGACTTGTAATCCACTTCGAATTCCAACGGGCAATCCGTCAGCTACATCCACGATATGGTCTAGTTAGGCGCAACACCTCAAAGTCATATACACGTTCCGAGCTTATGACTTTGTTGCGTCCTGCGCCATCAATGGCTCCGGAAGAGGCTCGCTTCGCTCGCACGTCGACCTGCGGTCTCCTTGGGGGCAGGCCTGTTAGCAGCCGGGGCGGCACCTTCGGCGCCTTGGGTTTGCTTTTTACGAACGAGACGCGCTGCGGCTTTGGCCTGCCTCACGGGACCAGCCGACGCGATCCCCGCGGAGCCACTTGGCGACCGCGCTTCGATGAATTTTGGGCTCACCGTACGAGGCGATTTCTCGTTTCCAGATCGCTAATAGGATAATTCAAAACTCGACGCGGGGTTTTGGCTATCTCATCCTATAAGTGGTCCCATGACATATCGACATGAAGACCGCGAACTCCACGCTGCGCGCGAGAGTCTAAAATCGCTGACCGATAAGAGCGAAAGCTTGCGGGAGGCCGGGGGTAATCTCGACCGCAACGGAGAGCCCAGCTTGACCGCCACCCGTGGAGGTTCAACCGTCAAGCCATCGTCATCCGATCCTTCAGCTGCAGCGCGAAAAAGTTTTCGAGGCGCCGAGGCTTTGGATGTGCCCACAAAGACAGCATTCACTCTCGGTGATCGGCATATCACTGGCGACACGGGCGGACGAGCCGTCCGACAGCAGAAGCCGATGGGCTGGCTCGAGCCCGAGCGACCAAAAAAGGGCGAGGAAGCATCCCGCCGTTTCACCAAGCTGAACATTCCAGCGGCTAGGCCACTTCGTGCAGCAAACGCCGCTGGCGCTACCAGCTTCCATTTCTCACACGAGGCGATCAGCAAAACCCGCGCAGAGAAAGTCACCGCACGCGGCACCAAAAACCGCAAGGGGGCAGCTGCTGATCACACCAGCTATATTGAGCGCGATGGCGCGCTCGCTAAGGGAAGCCGGACCGAGCTCGACAAGATCCAGGCTGAGCTGATCGAGCAGGCCAAAAACGACCCGGAATTAGCGCGTAGCCTATCGCTTGATCTTACTCCATCCGCAGAAGCCTCTCAGGAACCCTCTCAGCGCCTTCCGGACGAACCTTGCGCCGGGGGCAGGGCGAGTGCCTACATCGAGCGAGAAGAGGCCCTGGCGCACGATCCAAACGGGTCTGCGGTTCTGTTTTCCAATATCTCTGACGATCCTGTCGAGCGCCGTGAATTCTGGAAGCTGGTCGAACAAGCCGAGAGCAATCCCTCTGCCGATAAAATGCAGCTCCGCATCGCCGGCAACGAAGAGTTCTGGTCGAAGGTCAGCGCGGACGAGGATTGCCCCAAGCCCGTTCGCGATGCCATCGAAGCGGCGGACCCGAATGAGATCGTCAAGATCACTACGCAAGATAACGTCGCCATGCGCGCCATCATGAAACGTCATGGCTGGAAGCCTCGTGAGCGCCGGCCCGCCAATGAGACCGACGAACAGAAAGCCGCTCGCGAAGAGCGCGAAGCGGGTTCGGGCTTCGGTGCCAAATTTGAGGACGGTCGGGGCGGCCGCGTACAGTTCAGAATTGTCGGCGAATTGCCGCACGAAGTGTCACACGAAGCCCGCGTTCGGATCCTCAAAGATTTTACACGCGAGTTCGAAGCCAGGAACTTGCCGCACATCGCAGTCATGCATGCGCCTGATCACACGAACGATGATCGAAACTGGCATTTCCATCTGGTCTATCATGACCGGCCGGCCCGACGCTTCACTGGACTTGCGGAAAACCACATCATTGAGCCAGCGCCGGATGCCGCAAAGCAGGTTAAAGATCGACATGCAATTGCACAGGCGGCGATGGCTACGGATCTTTCCGAGTACCTCGGTGCTTGGGATTTCTCAGTTCCCTACAGCTACGTTCAAAAATCGTGCCGCAACCGAAAGACTGCGCACCCCTTTGCGCAACCCAAAGACCGCGACTGCAACAAGCGTGATTTCATACCGCTGCTTCGTCGCAATCTGGCGCATCTGACCAACCGAGAACTCGAAGCTGAAGGCATAGACCGCCGGGTCGATCCGCGCCGCTATTCCGAGATGGGGATCCACAAAGAGAGCGACGAGCATCTTGGCACCCAGGCTGCTTCGCTGGAATCGAATGGCGTTCCCACCGAAACTGGCGTCCGCAATGAGGCGAACCAATGGGAGTTCATCCAGCGCAAACTCGAAGCACAGTCCCATGCCGACCAGGCGAGGATCGACCAGCAGCTCAAGGTATGGCGCGCTGGCCTCAGCGCTGCCCAGCTATCCGACCAGGATCGCAAAGACGTCGACCGTGAGCTGATCCGCTGGGAGCAGTCCGAACGCGTGGCCGCTGAGCACCGCGCAATCGCAAAACAGATGGCCGAGAATATCGACCGCCTTCGCTCGCGTGCGAACAAGGTTGCGAAGATGGCGAAGAAGCATCTCGGCGCCATCGAAGACGGACGCGCGACCAAGCGTCAGAAGAGCAGCAAGCCGAGATACCAGGCCAAGCTCACCGAGGCCGAGATGCATCTTGCCGGTCTCGAGATCATGCTGGGCCGGGAGATTGCTCAGATCACCACCAGCAATGAAGCCGCCGTGCGTCATTCGCGCACCGCCGAGACCGCAAAACTCATTATCGAAGGCCACATCGAACTTGGCGGCCAGTTGCAGATCTCCAACGAACAGTCTGTGACACCGGTCCCGTCCAAAGACATCCAGCAAGCAAGCGCGCCAACCACCGAGCAAAAACCAGCAGCCGTTGCTGCTCCTGCGGTCGGCAACTCGTCCATCGACGGCTACATCCAACGGATTGTGGAACTCAACCGCCGTTTGGTCCCGAGCCGGAAGGGTATCGTGCCACGTGATCGCGTATCGACGGACATGCCGATCATCAACGCGCCGAACTATGCATCTGCGCAAAAACGCCTCGCCAAGATCATGGATCATCAGCAGACCGCGATCCGCAATCTCGTCTCCGCATTCCAGAGAAACCCCGGCATGGTCCAGTTCCGGCTGGAACCGAGCGACCGCGATTACATCCTCACCAATGCCGAGCGGTTCAAAATCGCAACCCCCGACCGTGCGCTGCAAGCCGCTTTTGTAAACTTCGCCGAAGAACCCGAAATCGCTGCCGAACTGAAGAAGGCGGAGACGCGATTGCTTGCCGAACGGGCGGCCAGGTCCGCACAGGCTTCTGCAAGCAAGGCCGAGGACAAGACCGCAGAGTCCTCCGCGTCCGTCGGGGCTGCTAAGCCTGCTCAGCCGAATGCGCCAGACAAGATCCCTACGTGCCAGCCTGCCAATGATCATTCGCAGATCATCGAGACAATCCGCTCAAAACACCTTCGGCCGAAAATCACGAAGACAGAAGCCGGCCTCGAGATCGCCTTCAGCAAAGCGGATGCGGCCCTTTACAATCTGCCTGCAGATATCGTCGTCGATGATTTGCGGTCCGTCGCGCGGATCGAGGGCATTGCACGTACGCATGATCGCGCGGTGAATCGCCTGATCGCCTATATGGCGAAAAATCCGTCGAAGGTCGAAGGACGCGAAGACGGACATACCCATAAGCTTGCCGATACGACGCCGGCCGAATTGCGCGATATCTCGAACCGGTTTTCGCGGGATCCCGAAGTTGCCCTCGCACTGCAAAATGCCTTGGCTAAAGCGCACATGGAAACGTCCGATCCGCGCAAAACGCCTGCAACAGAAGTGCCCGCTAAGCCCGTGCCGCAAAAGAGTGGGGAAGGGGACTTCGGTGTTTTTAGGATCGAAGATGGCAAGATCGTCATTCCGACGCAGGATCTCCCAGAAGTCGAAATACCCGATTGGCGGACCTACGAGCCGAGCGGCTACGACAATCGCGCTCCCAGGAAAGACGAAGATCAGAAGCCGAAGGAACGCGAACGCACGACCATCAGGATCGACCCGTCGCGCGCACACGAATTCGCAAGTTCGAACGAGCCTGCCCAAACCCGCAAGCTCAAGTCTGGTATCGATCCAATCTTCGATCGCTGGATCAAGGCCAACGATTCCGGAGACCGCGAAGAGCGGGCCCGCTTGTCAGCTCTCGTTCGGCAGAATGAGAAGCTCCGGGAAATCGCACAGTCGGTGGAACCGGGATATGCCGCGAGTTTCAAAGCGGATTGGGAACGCCATGATGAGCAAATGCGAAACACGTTTCCACCGCCAAATCTCGGCCGAGAACTGTGAGGTACCGTGTCGGTTCAATTCGAAGATTGGCGATCCGTCGACCATGAACTGCCATCAAAGAGGAGCTGGGCCGAATGGCGAGGTCTGAGACATCGCTGCCGTTTGACAGCGATCTGTCGAACGGCAGTTTTGCCAAAAGCTGACAATCAGTCTGTACTGAACTGGCTCACGACAGTGGCAGAAGCTGGCCGATTACGGACCGTCAGCTTTCACACATTATTTGTCCAAAGCAGACGGTGACTTTAGTTAATCGCTTAGACTAGGAGCGGGCACGTTGTGCTCCTAACCTTTTTTCAACTTGGCGACATTCACTGCGCCTCTGTAGCTTCTTAGGTCCTGCCGATCGGTCATCTTCTAGTTCTTGTAATCGCCAGCGCAGAAGGCGTCGTTGGTTGAGGCAGCTCGATATGCAGCCGCTTCGAGAGTATTTCCGTGGCGGGCGAAGTGCTTATCCGCCTCCGACGCGAAGTGCACCTTCAAGCCACCCGCCCCGAGATCAGCGAGGTATTGCTCTACGTCGGCTTGCAACTCGATCAAGACCCTCGCGGACCTCACCCGCATCCGGCTGTCGAGTGACAGAGTGTCAAAGTGGTAAGCGAGGCGGGGCGCGATGTTCCCATGCTGGGCTTCGTCCAATTGGACGCGGAACTTCAAGACGGGGCCGTCCGCCGTCCGGTCAATCGCCGCGAAGAGCCACGGCTGCACCGGAAGCCGGTCGAAGTAGGGGTGTAAGAGTGAATGCCGGGCGTCCACCGGAAGCAGTTCCAGCTTGATGTGGTTGCAGGGGTGGCAAATCGGTACGAGGTTGCCAGGATACATCACGACGTCTCGGTGATGAGCCTGCGGCAGAAAGTGATCGATCTCGTAGATTTCGCCGTCCAAGCAATACGGGCAGGTTGAGGTTGAGACGATCAGGTCATCGTATGTCGAACGGCAGATGCCCTTCCTTGAGACGATGCGCTTCTTGTAGAGCGCTCCCGCGAGCGCCTCCTCTTCCGCCGTTAGGTCGATTTTGACCACTGCGTGTGGTCCTTCGTTCTGCATCGTGGCATCGTAGGCTTCGGTCGCAGCCACCATGCGATCCTCGATGCCTTCCAGCACCGCCTTATCCGCATTGCGCTGCGTCTGCGAGATCGCCTTTCTGTAGAGTGCGCGGTAGTCAATCGCCGGTCGGTTTAGGGCCCGCATATCAGTCCCTCTTATAGGTGAGAGCACGCAAAAGCGCGCGGCCCTCTGCGCCGATCTGGTAGTCGAATGTAGCTTCGACCTCTTCGAAGTTGTTGGAGTGGGCTTCGTCGCTCAGCAGCCTGTAGAAGCCGCTCTTCTCCACCTCGAGCCCGAACACTTTTCGGGTAAGGACGCTGACGTTCTCAGCGAAGGTCTCCTCCTTGGGGCGCTCAGCCCGGAGGGAGTCGCCGCTTCCGAGAAGCCGCCACACACACTTCGCGGGAACCTCCTGCAGGACAACCGGGGAATGCGATGCCACGATCGCCACAGCATTGACCTCAAGAAGTAGCTCGGAGAGCACCCGGATGAACGAGCCTAGCAGTGGCGGATGCAGGTGTGTTTCCGGTTCATCCAACAGCACAAGCGACCGGTCGCTGACGTTCTCGATCAGCCGCGTAACGGTGAGTAGGACGATCTTATGGCCCGAGCTCATGTGCGGGATCTGGAGCTTTACACGATCCCGCGCGGACTCGCCGTCCTCTCCCGCGACCTCGTATGCGCGCAGGTCGCGGATACCCGGGTCCGATGAGAGCGTCTTCAGCGCTTTGACCCAGCGGCCGGTGCGCTTCTCGTCCTGGAAGATCGTGTCGAGTGCCTCGCGGAGGTCATCGTTGAGGTCCTCCGTCGACTTAACTCCGATCTTGCTTGTCGGTTTACCGCTCTCGTCGTCGAGGAAGCGCTTCACGCCAACATAGTAGTAGGGAAGCGACTTCTCGGTGCGTGCACTCCCGCCAGCGATTGGGTCGAATCTATCGAATGCGCTGAACGACACGATGACGAGGTTCAGGAAGTCGCTGCTTGGATTGAAGATAGGCTCGTCGAACTCGAACCGCCCGGCGAGGCCAAAGGCTGCAGCCTGATTGTCGGTCAACGCGTCCGCCATGCCGGCAAGGATGCGTGTCTTGCCGACACCGTTGCGGCCGATCAGGACGTGAATGTTCGTCGGCGGCTTCTGCCCCGGCTTCACCACGAAACGGAGCGAAAGCGGCGGCGCTGAGGGGGCAGCACCGTCCTCGGACTCCAGCACATAGTCGAAAGCAAAGGTCGTAAGTACCGTCTCACCGCGGAGGATGCGCGGGTAGACGACTAGCACGTCGCTCTCTGACGAGTTCCGCAGCAGCGAGACCTGGAGCGCCGGCTCGCCCTTGAATCGCTGGTAGCGGGCGGGGTCGAAGGCGAGGTCCCTGAGCCCGCGCAGAATAGCCTCGCGCGAGGCCCAAGGCATCTTCATGAGCATAAGGTAGTAGTTACGGTCGTTTCCCAGCGAGCAGTGTGCGTCGCTCAGCCCCCCCGTTGGCAGATCCAAATGGACGACGCCTGCCTCCTGGCCGCGAAACATGATCTGTGTTGCGCCGAGGTCATGCTCCAGCCCGTCCTCGTCATAAGCGGTGACCTCGTAGGTCGTCTTGAAGCCGAAGTCGTCCCAATTGTTCCAGGTGAGATAGCAGACGCCCCGTGTCCCAGCCGGGGTGCCGCCGCGCCGCTCGCGCATATAGAATTTCACGTGGTTCCTCCATCGGTTGTCCAAGGCGGATGGGTCCGCCGCGAACCGGGTAGAATCTAGCCCCGTCTTATTTTCTCTAGATCACGTGAATTCTTTAGATCACGTCTGTGCCCGGACGAAAGGTATGGTTCGAGCGTCGCGTACTCGGACCTAATCCCTCCATCTTATTGTGGTTGCCCTTCGACATGATCTCCACTCCCTTGCCGAGCCTAACGAGATGTCGGCGACATCGAATTTCGCAATGCCTCGTCCTATGGACGCTGCTACGAAAAGCTTGATTTCATAGTCAAAGCTCGTCGACGGAATCTGCGATTCCAGCGAAACTGCTCTATTAAGAACTGGGACTTCTAGATATCACAATGCCCTTGCTAGAGCTCTGAACGGAAAAAGCGGTCCGCCCCCGCTTAGCAATCAAATACCCTTTGGGTAGGACCCGCCGTTTTTGTTCGCCAGATAACCCGCAGGGCAGAGGCCCTGCGGGTGATTGTCGCATTTTATTCGTCGACGATGATCGGGAAGGCCCGGATGCCATACTCACGTGCGTGGATGACCCGCCCGTTCTTGGTGATGGTCGAACGCCAGATGACGCGTTTACCGGGGGGAGGAGAAAATTTACGCATAACATTGTCTTTCGATTGCGGACAAAAGCCGCGGTGATGACAATGCGCCCTTGATTTCGCGCCACGCGTAAGGGAAACCTATACACGCTTCACAGAGCACGACCGCCTGACGCATTGTCGTCGGTGGCGGAGGTTTCAGCGGGACAGGACATCGAACCTTTTGCCGAGGTTCGTCCTGCCCGCTGAACCGATCGCTAGCCATGATGCCCCATGAACTTTGCCGTTCAAGCGCTAGTTTTCCACCGAAGCCCACATGCGAAAGCGCGGTCGCCGCGAGGCTCGCCGGACAAGAGCGATGCAAGAGGGAATGCCGCGTTAAAAAAACTTTTCCACCACTTCGCCGCGCATGCAATCTTTTAGAACTTTACGATGTGAGCCGCAGAATTTGGCCAGCGAATCAGTCAATCCCTATATTCGAGAACGACGATTCGCAGCGCTTGGCAGCATGCATCTGATCCTTATCGAATTTAGTTCTTAGTGGCCCTTCTAAGACTGGCTGCTCTGCTAAAGCAATTTTTTCTTTTCGATAAACCTACAAGCGAAATCTTCCGGGATACGGCCGTCACCTGCAGAATGCGCCATTCAATGTCCGCTATCGGGCAACAGACAAACCGCCTCTAGTGACCGGAACCGGGCGCTTAGCTGACCGACCGGTTTAGGCCGTCCCAATGGAAGCTTCTGTCAGGAGCGGACCTTAGTACGGGTTGATCGAAATGACCGGCTTTGGCCGACTTCAGCCGGAACATGGTGAATATCGTTGGCAGCTCCGCTCGATCCGGCAACAGAAACCGGACGGGCCCGTTCAGTCGCGGATGTGCCTTTGCCGGTAGTCGCCGCGACAGGCGCGTATGGCCTTGGCGAGGGTCTGGTTGGTCGCATCAAGGTCGAATCCCGTATCGAACGTCTTGCCCGCCCAGCGGCGCATTGCCTTAAGCTCCTCATGCATGGGCTCGAGCCATGCTTCCATGCGGATGATATAGGCGTAGGGATCGTCGGGTTGGGGCATAACGGACCATGCCCGTGATGGCAAAATGAACCGCCCCGGGTTTACCGGAGAGTTTCAGTTCCAATAATTAGGCTGCTTTTTCTACGACGTTCAAGGTTGCATAGAATTCCTTTTCTGCTTCATGCGGCGTGACGTAGCCGATGGCGCTGTGCAGGCGCGTGTTGTTATACCAGTCGACCCATTTCAGCGTTTCCCACTCGACCTGACCGACGGACTTCCAAGGGCCGAGGAACTTGATGACCTCGGTCTTGAAGAGACCGATGATGCTTTCGGCCAGGGCATTGTCATAGGAATCGCCAACGCTGCCGACTGACGGGTCGATCCCGGCTTCGGCCAGTCGCTCAGTGTATCGAATGGATAGATATTGGCTTCCTCTGTCGCTGTGATGGATCAGCTTCCCGGCTTCCGATGGCGCGCGCTGGCAGATAGCCTGGTTCAGGGCATCGAGGACGAAAGCGGTGGTCATCGAGGTCGAGACCCGCCAGCCAACGATCTTGCGGGCGAATACGTCGACGACAAAAGCCACATAGACCATTCCCTGCCAGCTTGAGACATAGGTGAAATCGCTGACCCAGAGCTGGTTGGGCATGGCGGCTACAAAGGCCCGGTTCACCTTGTCATCCGGACAAGCTTGGGCGGCATCCGGGTTTGTTGTGATTACCTTCTTGCCGCGGACAACGCCTTGTAATCCCGCCACCTTCATCAGACGCTCCACCGTGCAGCGGGCAATAATCCGGCCCCCGCGGCGTAACTGGCGCCAGATCTTGCGGGCGCCATATCGGCCTCGGCTGTTGTCGAAAGCCTGCTCGATGGCAGCCATGTGGAGACGATCCTGCCTGACCCGGTTGGATGCCAGATCGGGATCGCGCTCCACCGCCTTGAAAGCGTAAAACGTCGATGGTGCGATCCCCAGAACCCGGCAGATCGGCCCGACACCAAAAACGCTACGTTGATCTTCAATAAACGCGATCATCGCTTGAACGGGCGGTCGAGCTCCGCCGCCGCGAAATACGCCGATGCCTTCTTCAATATCTCATTGGCGGTGCGAAGTTCACGGTTCTCGCGCTCCAATTCCTTGATCCGGTCCTTCTCCGCGCTCGTTAGCCCGCCCCGTTGCCCGACATCACGTTCGGCTTGCTGGCACCAGACACGCAGGCTGTCAGGCGAACAGCCGAGCTTGGGTGCGATCGCCCGATACGCTGCTGTATCGCTGGTGTAATCGCCACGGTTCTCCCGAAACAGGCGGACACCGCGTTCGCGAAGTTCAACCGGATAGGCGGGCGTGAATCTTTGCTTGGTCATAAGGCTCATCCTTTGAGTATTTTACTCTCCGGTAAACCCGGGGCGGTTCAAAAACCCACAAGCATGTGGTGGTGCGCCGGACACCTGCAAGGGCGAAATGCGCGTCTCCTTGAGCCGGGTGGGATTCTCGAAGTCACGCTTGTCGGCGGGCGCTGCCCACTCACAGATATCGACCGAAGTCCCTGCTGTGGTGAAGAACCCGAACAATCAGAATTGTGCTGCCGGCCGGCTGATAAAAGATGACATGAGCCTGCTGCCTGATCCGGCGCAGACCGGGCGCAAGCTCTTCGGCGCTCCTGCCAAGGCCCGGGTTGTCGAGCAGGGACTGAAAGCAGGATTGTAGCAGATCGCGATACTTGCGGGCCTGTTCGATGCCAAACTCAGCAATCGTGTAATCGGCGATCTCGGCAAGATCGGATGCCGCCCGCCTGCTGATATGCAAGTCAGGCATCTGTGGAGCGGCTACGCTTCTCCGCTGTTGTCCATATTTCGTCCAGCGACAGATCGCTCACGCCGCTTTCCAGCCCTTCCGCGATCGCCTGCCTCAGTTGGGCCAAGCTGTTCTGCCCTTCCTGATCGCGGCGTACGAGATCACGAATATACTCGCTGTCGTTCGTGAATGCCCCGCGTGCGATCTGAGCCTTTATCCAGGCATCCTGACTGTCGCTGAGCGTGATGGTTTTGCGGATGGTGGCCATGTGCTTCTCCTGCAGAAACAGGTATCATACTATTGGTGCAGCCCGCAATGATCACAGCAATATATTCCGGTTGCCCGATGGGTCCATCTCACTGGCTGGCAAGCGGCTTTCTGTCCGATTTGACTTATGGAACATGCGCGCGGCGCTCGAAGTGCTCTATGGGCACCGGCGTTCTTGTATCGACGCACTTCGTACCGCATGGTTCGCGGGTTCGTAGCGAGATACGCGATGCAGAACGAAGCCACGAAAACGGTCCACCGCAACAGCCTTGGCTTCGCCGTGAAGGCTGAAGGCCTCTCCCACTTAACCACATAAAAAGCGGCGGATGGCACCTTTTTCATTCAGTCAAAATTGGCCCTGCTTCTAGGCCATTTCGATCTGAGACAGCTTCGCGACCCGCAGGTCGCTTTCCTTCGAAAGCAACGACTGCCAGTCAGGGTTCACCTGCGCCAGTTTGAAGCCGCGCCCGGCCGGCCGAGCCGATACAACCCGCACCCTGCGGCCATCGATCAAAGCAAGTACCATCTCGCCTGCCACTTCGGAGCGATCGATCAGCTCGAAAACCAGCAGCGCGCTTGCAGGAATACCGATGCCAAGGACGGGCTTGTCCAGTCTGAAGGCAATGCCCGGTCCGTCAAAATTTCGCGTGAAGGTCTTCGACGTCTCCGACAGCATGGTCCATCCATCATGCGTCTTGCCCTCGAGGATCGGCATGGTCCGATCCTCGCAGAAAATATCGGGCTGCGCGCCGGCCGCCACGAGGCTCAGCTTGGACGACCAGTCGACAAGACCCTTTTCGGCCATCATGTTTTCGAGCTTGGCCGCAAAATTCTCGGCTTTCTGGCCCGGGATCTTCTTGACCAGGGAAAGGAGCGACGCGTTATGCCGCTGGTCGAGGGAGTGCTGCGAGAAAAGCTCTGCCATCATCGCATCGAGCCGTTCTTCCTGCTCGTATGCCGTAACACTACGCGCGATATCCCGCATCGAGGTTCCGCCCATCATCTTGGCCGCCGACTTGCGGATTTTGTCAGGCCAGCGATGGAATGGGCGCTCTGCGTTTTCAATCCGGCTTGCGGTTGCGGCCGGTATGCCAAACTTCTTCTTGAGATCCGTGGTCGACAAACCGAGCTCGCGGCGACGAATTCGCAGCGCCGCGCCGATCTTCATGTCTTCGCGGGTACCACCGCGGTAGGTCAGCGAAGCTTCAGTATGATCGCGTGCCCAGCTTTCACGATCGAAATCCTTCTCGACCGTGTCGATGAACAGGCTCATGGGTTCGACGTTGAGAAGCTTTGCGAGCGCGACGACCTCGTCAGGTCGCGGGAAAATCTGTCCGCGCTCGATCTTGGCCAACCGTATGTAGTTGATCTCTTCCAGTCCGGTTTCACGGATGAAATCTGTCAGCATCTCGTATCCGGCCTTGCGGCGAAGATCGCGAAGCTTGTTCGGGAAGACGGTCGAGCGGACAATGCCGCTGTCGACGATATGGACCTGCGGCTGTTCGACTGACTTTGCAGCAACGGGCGCCACAGCATAATCTCCTATTGCGATGAACGGGGATTGGAGATCCCGCCCGTCACGAAACTCTATCACCCGAGGGCCGAAAAGAATTCCCTTTTCGGATGGAAAATCTGACAAGCCATCAACTGGTTCTAATCCAATAATCCGGTCGCAAGCAAGGCTTGCACAGCAATAGTGTGCAATCTCTTACAGATCGCCTCCCGGCGAGTAATCAGCGGGATCCAGAATTATTCGGATAAAGCACATTTCCAAAAAACTGTGCCATTCTTGCTCTGGAGTTATCCGCTAACTGAACGGCCCCAGGATGATCTCGCGTCCGGGTGCCACCCACTTTTCGCAGTGGCGGTAGGTCTCAACTGGTCGGTAGGAGGCGAACAAAACGTCAAAACAGCGATCGGATCGATGCGCATTTTGTTGACGACGTCTCGAAGCCGCAGATTAAAACTGCTCCACAGGCTGGATGACCGCACCCCGCTTGCCGCAGGCACGGCAACGCATCATCGGTTCCACCGCCTCGATCCTTAGCGGCTTTCGGCGGCGGCTCAGTTCGTCCGCAAGTTCGATCGCATTCCAATGCAAGACATGCCCGCAGCCTTCGCAGGTGATTTTCGCGTCATATCCGCGCCTTGCGAAATCCGTGATCGTATCGAGCTTGATTCGTCCCATGAGCCGAACTGGAACGAACAGGGAACAATCGTCAACATGCCGGTTGCCCTCGTGCGCATCCTTTCGATTGCGCATCGATGAGGTTCCCAGGGCAGTGAGTTTCTTGGGAAATGCAGTGTGAAGAACGAGGGGAAGAAGTCTGAACCCACGGGTCAGCAGGGAAGGCGAGAAAGGTGAGAGTAGGGAAAAGGAGGTTACGGCCTCGCTACCCGCTCCGCCGGTCTCGCTTGTACCAACGACCGGAAGGTTTGAACTTCATGAATACCGATGCCAATTCCAATCTCGCGGATATCTTGGACAGAGACGACCGCTTCAGGGTGCTGCGCAGGCTCGAGGAGCCGTGGGCGAAAGATAGCGACGAGCCTGTAAGAGGCAGAAGAAGAACCCTCGTGCTGGTCGATGTGGAGACGACAGGGCTCGATCCCGACAATGACGCGATCATCGAACTGGCGCTGATGCAGGTGTTGGTCGAGAGCGAAGGCGATAACCGCGTTCACAAGGTGATATCCTGGACGAAGCCCGAGGAGTGGCTACAGGATCCAGGCCGTGAAATCCCTGAAAAGATCAGCTTCCTGACCGGGATTTCCGACGATGCCGTTGCCGGGCAGCGGATCGACGACGACCGCGTGATGGAGGTGCTGTCGAGAGCCGATCTCATCATCGCGCATAATGCGCGCTTCGACCGCGCCTTCATCGAGCAGCGCTATCTCGAACTCGGCCCGAGGCCATGGGCGTGCAGCATGAATGAGATCGACTGGCTGACCCTCGAAATGGACGGGAAGAACCTCGGCTATCTGCTGATGCAAAGCGGACGCTTCTATCCAGCCCATCATGCCGCGAACGACGTGTGGAGCCTGTTCAAGCTGCTGACCTCGACGCTGGCGCGGTTTCAGCTGCTCGATGCGCGCAGCTGCCTCGACCTGCTGATCGAGGCGAGCGATGCGGAGACCTACCGCGTCGAAGCGCTGCACGCGCCATTCGGCTTCAAGGACCGGCTGAAGGCCCGCGGCTACAAATGGGATCCGAAGAAGAAGGTGTGGTGGACCGAACTTGGCTATCCCGATTACCTCGATGAGCGCGACTGGTTTGCCGCGCTTGGCCTGCCGTCATTTGTCGCGACCCCGATCGACGCGACGCAGCGGCATCTCTGATCTTCGAACACCCAGCCAATATTCTCTCGAAAGGGCCCGCCTCGCGCGGGCCTTTTTCGTATCTACCTACAGGATATCTTCAGCATGCTTATTCTCGACCGCCCCAGATCACTTATCAATCAGCACCGGCCACCACTCGCCCAGGAAACGGACAAGACCATTGTCGTCGCCGATTTCGAGTTCCTGAGCGATTGGCGCAAGTTCGAGGATTATCGAGCGAAGGATGGCGACGCTGCGCATTGGAAGCCGCGCTGGCCTTTCGGCTATATCGTCTGCGCGTCCTGGGTGGTTATCGATTTTCCGGCAGCGGCAGACAAGCCAGAAGTCAGCCATTTCTATTCGCTTTCCCAACCTCACAATGATCAGACCGATATCGTGGAGGTCTTTTTCCGAACGCTCGAGCAGGCCTCATCGAACAACGCGGAGCCAGCCCGTCTCGTGACTTGGGGAGGCGATCTGAAGGACATTGCGGCTCTGCATCTTGTCGCGCAGCGACGCGAATGGATCCTGCCGCCCCAGCTTCGGAACACCAGTCCTCACTGCCCGCAGCGGCTCGATCTTTGTCAGTTCTACTATCACAAGGAGCTGGAAGGCGTTCACCTCTCGGAATTTCTGCAAGCGCAGGATTTGCCGGTAAAACCCAACCGGCCAACGAAAGTGACCGACTTCGCAAGCGATGGTAACTGGAAGGCCGTCGAGGAACATTGTGCAGCAGATGTGATGCTGACAGCGATCCTTGCAGTGCGTCATCTCGCCTCCACCGCTCAAATCGGTCAGACCGGCAAGAAATGTACTGAGGCGATCCTCGACCGGTTCTGCGATCGTAGTCCTACTTCCTACACTCGGTATCTGCAGAAATGGCGCAAGGAGAACCTCGGTTACCGGGGGGGCCTGAAATGCCGCGGCCGCTGAACCTCGCGGCCGCCCTGCTGGACAGCATTGCCGCTGCCGCTGACAGATCGCGGCGGACGTTTCCGATCAGACAGCGCACTGGCTGCTGATCGGCCGGGCGATCGAGGAAAGCGCCGGCTTCGACTTTGCAAAAGTCGAGGCTGCGCGCGTAGCCAAGCGGGACACCGCCGATCTCACCGAGGCCGAGTGGATCGTCTGGAACGCCTATGTCCACAAAAGCCTGATCCGCCCCGACAAGGGCGAGGAAGAATTGTTCGCCGAGCGCCGGGCGAGGGCGCTTGGCACCGGGCTCGACGCCAATGGCCAAATCGTCTCGCAATCGGATCAGGAGCCAAGGGATGGCGAGGAGGGCTCCGGCTGACGCCGGTGTCCCGTCATCAGCTTCTGTTACTCCCGACAAATAGAGGACAATCACCATGCCAACGACGAAGCGCCGGGCGGCGCAGCGCCGTGCGCTGCGCTGGGCGCAGGCCGATATTTGCGCGGGCTGCGGCGCATTCCTGCCAAGCGGCAAGCGCCTGCCGCGTCATCATCCCGATACCCCGACCTTCGATCACGTGATCGCACGCAGCGATGGGGGAGGGCGCACGCTCTCGAACGGCCTATTGAAGCACCAGCGCTGCAATCAGCAGCGCGGAAACAAGCCGCCGACCGGATGCGACCTGCTGTGGCGCGATCTCGTGCAGGCCCGGCTCGCCGGTAGGCCGAGAAGCTTCAAGCCGACATTCCGCAGCGGGGTGCCCAATCCGCATGGCAGCGAGCGCGCCGAGGCGCGGGGTCTCATGACAATTACAGAGAAAACAACATGAATATTCAGATCCTGGACCGCCTCGCGGTCCTGTGGGGCGAACACCTCGCTGGTGAACTCGCGCTCGATCGTAATGGTGCGATGCGCTTTACCTATGCCGGCAGCTGGCTTCGCGATCCGCAAGCGCTGCCGATCTCCTTCTCGCTGCCCTTGCGGGCAGAGCCGTTCGAAGACCGCGCCTGCAAGCCCTTCTTCGGGAACCTTTTGCCCGAGGAATGGCAGCGCGAAGCCGCGGCCCGTGCGCTGGGCATCTCTTCGGGCAATCCGTTCCGATTGCTGAAGGCATTGGGCGGCGATACGGCGGGCGCGCTGACGTTCCGGCCCGCCGATCAGCCAAAGTCTTTCGGTTCGACAACAAGAACTCCAGTTCCCCTGAATGATGCCGAACTTGCCGCCCTGTTCGGCCGCATGGCGCAAAGGCCGATGCTGGCAGGGGAGGGCCCCCGCTACAGCCTTGCCGGCGCGCAGAGCAAGCTGCCGGTCGTGCTGATCGATAAGCGCATCGCGCTGGCATTACCGGGGCAGGCGACCACCCATATCATCAAGCCCGAGCCTGAGAGGTTCCCGGGACTGGCGGCGAACGAGGCGTTCTGTCTGACCTTGGCGAAAAGCACCGGCCTCGCAGCAGCAGATGCCGAATGGCGTTCGGCCCGAGGCAGGGCTTTCCTCCTCGTGTCGCGCTACGACCGGATCACGCAGAACGGACCGGTACGGCGGTTGCATCAGGAAGACTTCGCGCAGGCCCTGGGGGTTATGTCCTCGAAGAAATATGCAAGCGATGGCGGGCCGGTGTTCCGGGACTGCTTCGATCTCGTCAGGCGCGCTACGACCGATCCCGAGACCGAAATTCTCAAGCTGATCGATGCCGCGCTCTTCAATCTCGTCATCGGCAACGCCGACGCGCATGCCAAGAACTTCAGCCTGTTGCGCGGCGACAGCGGTGAGGTCGCGCTTGCGCCGCTCTACGATCTGGTCTCGACGGTGGTCTGGCCTGAGCTATCGAACAGGTTTGCCATGAAGTACGGGCGGGCGAGGGCGCTGGAGGACATGTCCACCGGAAGCTTCGAGCGCTTCGCTGCCGATGCGAGTGTGGATTTCCAGATTGTCCGGGAACGCGGTGCTTCGCTTTGCGGACGCATTATTAGCGGTGTCGAGGCGGGTTGGGACACGCCAGGTCTGACCGATCGATCGGCAATCTCGGCTTTGGCTGCCCTTATCCACGACCGTGCTGGTCGAGTATCGTTGAAACTCGCCGGGTGACCCAGAGAGCGTGCCGAATGCGAGGATAACGGCAAAGCGTTCCTTGTCGGCGGCAGGCAGAACAGATAAAATTTAGGCCATGTCGCGTTACACGATCCATAAGAGCCGTGGCGTTACCGCGGGGATGGGAAGCAGACCCCTTTCCGAAACCGCGCGCATTCGGAAATATGGCCGGATCCGCGGAATCGATGAGCCGAGCCTGTTCAGCCGCGTATGGACGATGCTGAGCCGCGAGCTTTTCCGCTAGGATCCAGCCAGATCCAGACCTGCTTCGGTATGTCGAGAATCCGGGAGCGGCTTTAGTCTTCGAAATCGATCGGTTCTCGGGACGCGAACATAGCTCAAGCCGGTCGAGCAAAATTCAAAACTTCCCCGCGGCCGCTTGCTTGTCGATCACCGGACCTGCCCAATAATCTACCGCGCGCCTGAAGCCCTCGCTGTTTCTGCTAGGCTGACAGGCCGACGATACGCGGATGCTGGGCTTCAAACGTCGAGCCATGCATACTGCGCCACCGGTGACACTTTATCGAGACAGCCGAAAAGCCCTGCAGTTTGCAGCCGCGCTCGAAGAGGAAGCGCTGGCCGTCGGTAAAGCGAATGTCAGCCGCGCGGTATCCGGCCGTTTGCTCAAGCGCAGACATGGCGAATAAAAAAGCCCGGCACGTCATGCACCGGGCTTGAAAGTTTGGGAGAGGATGCCTGAAAGGCAGGACCGGTATGCCTTCGCAGGTGCAATATCGCAAGTGCACAATACGCAGGTGCGGTTGCGGTTATGTCGATTAGTGAATTTGATGTCAGCCGCTCAGCTAAGTTGCGAAATGCCATGGCGGCGATCCGCCGGCGTGATAACCTCAGTTCATGGCGCGATATACGATTTACAAGAGCGGCAGTCCGGTATCGGGGGCATCGCAGAATCTAGTCGTAAACGTACGCTCTCATGACTGCCATCCGAGACGCTGGCCGAGTTTACTCC
>JAPYSD010000570.1 GCA_029936705.1 Croceicoccus sp.
CTCGTAGTCTTCCGTGCCGACCGGAGTCATGAGGCCGGCCGAGCCGTGCCATTGATCGATCCATTCGTCGATCTGGTCAGGGCGAAGGTGGCCGGCGGCAACGTAATCGACGAAGGTCTTCATGGGTTGGGCTTTCTGGGTATCAGGCAGCGAGTAGCTGCTCGTAAAGAAGCGGAGCTGGATCAGACAGGCGGGTTCCCGGTGGAAGCTCAGCTGTGAGCTCGCCTACCCAATCCTCAAGAAATCGAGGGCTTATCAGCTGGTCGTGATCCAGTTGGCCTTCTTCGATGAGATCAAGGATTTGGCGGCGGGCCAATATCTCGAGGGCATCGAGAACGGTGCCAGCCTTTTCCCCTTCATCCATTGGGATCTCATGTTGGATTGGAAAGGTCCGGGGTTCTTCCAGCCGCGTCTGCTGTTTGCGATACCAGTCGCGCATCACGCTGGCTGCGAAGAGGTTGCTCTTGGAAAAATCGGGCTGCGTCTTGCGCCTCTCGTTCGCCATATGGCGCGCGCGCATCCCGTAGGCCTGGCTATCGATACTAGCGATGCGGTTGCCGTATCGGCTCGCGGCTTCCGCGCCGTCGCTTTTCAGGCCGAAGAGATGGAGCCGGACGTCTTGGGGGAGATATCTGTCGAGCTCGTCGATGATCGCGTTTGAGCCCTCAGGTCCATTCGTGGGGCGCCTGCACATTGATCCAACGCCAATCGTTTCGCCCTCGCGGACGAGGCCGGCGATGGCATCAAAGCATCGGATGTAATCGGATGCGCGTTCGCCTTGGATGACCGGCATAAGACGGTTCCTGTTGCCGACTTGGAGGGCCAGTCGGTGACAACGCCAGTTGAGGTTTATGGTCCTCGAGATCCGGTCTTCGACACCGATCCTGTCGTGGGAGACTTCTCGCTCGACAGCCAGGTCCATGGCGGAAAAACGCTCGATGGCGGGATGCGTGCAGAGGTCGAAGATATAGCTCTCCGGCGTCCAGTCGTAGCCGCCTCGCAGGACCATCGCGACATATCCGGCTGAATCGATATTGATCCGTGCGCCCAGAGCCGAAACGCGGTCGAGAGCGCGCGTGTTCCATTTTCTGAAGGTCCGGAACCCGCTGTGCGTTTCCCATACTGCGAGTGCGCTGGCGCTGATCATGACAGGAGCAGCGAGTTCGATCGCTGTGTGAAGCAAAGGCCCACGCGATAGCGTTGGTAGACCAAGTATGATCTCCATGCCTTGACCTCGTAAAATAATTGTGGTGTTGAATTCGGTGGTCTAGAAGGTAATTGCCATCTGGGCTCTACTGTGACGAGACGACGGACCGAGGCTATATCCCCAAGTCCAAAGTAGACGGCTGAAGTCCGTCGTCTCTGACCCTCTCAGTTTACTGAGGATTCTAGGATCGACGTTCCTTCCGGAGATTCTCCGGGATCAAACAGTTCGATAAGGCAAGCTGAAACATTGATATCGTCTTCTGGGCCAAACGCGTCGTCGATTTCGTCCTTAGTAGCTTTGGCATTGAAACTCGCGTAGCTCTTGATCGCCGCTGCGCGCAGTGCGGCGGGATCCGTTACCCTCACAGCGATTTCCACTTTGTAGTTGCCCGACATCTTTCGTTCCCCGGTTAAGGGTCGGTACCGGAGGCTCATAGAGCCTTTTCCCCTCCCCTGTTTCGTCACTGAGAAAGGCTGATGTCACTTGTGGGAAGCCGGCTATGGCCAGTCGGGAGAGAGCGCGGATGCCGAGTTTAGCAGGGCCTTGTGGGTGTAATCTGTTCCTGCGGCTGCTATCATTTACTGCGTCCGCAGATCTCCATCAGGCGGAAAGCTTGATCAGTGTCCGCGATGGTGAGGCGCGCAATCGGAATGAGCCCTGGTCCCAGGATCGATAGCTTTGTGGTCTTGGCTAGGAGATTGCGAAAATCGGCAGGAACAGCAAACGCGATGCCGTTGTCGCCGCCTATATTGACGACTTTGGCGGTGAATCCCTGGCGAAGGTCGGGTTCGGCATCCGATATGAGAATGATGGTCATGTTCTCACCGACGATTAGCTCGGCGAGATTTGGACTGAAGTAGTTCACGTACACGGTTTCGTTTGAAGCCTTGTAGGCGATCCTGAAGGTGCCGCCATCCGGATAGTCGGCGTAGAGCGCGCAGGAATTAGGCTCGTCGTAGAGATACCAGACTTCGTCGGACCAGATAGGCTCAGAGACGTTGGCGCGAGCGACTGGAACTGAAGTGGTAGCGACAGTGGCAGCTGCAAAGAAGGCGAGCGCGACAAAGGTTCGGAGCTGGCGTTTGAACATATTGGG
>JAPYSD010000571.1 GCA_029936705.1 Croceicoccus sp.
GGCTCACACCGCTGCTGAACGGCGTGGAGCATGCCAACTTCTTCGAAACCCGCGCGACCGAATATTCGAAGGGCGCGACCCGCGGCGACTGGAACACGGTCTGGGCGAATTTCGATGCGCGGCGAAAGACGCCCGCGATCGCCGCAGTTCCTGCCGAAAATGACGGGCCCGGCCTGTTCGGCGACGAAGCAACCGCAGAAGCGGCGGAGTAACAAGCATGGCCAAGAACCAGCACATTGTCGCCGTCGAGATCGAGCATCCCGACTTCACCGGCTTCCGCCGCGGGGACATTTTCGATTTCGTCAGCTCCGAGAACATGATCATCGGCTACCGGCCGAACCTCGAGGAACTCGATCCACGCACCAACGTCCGGCCCGACGGCAAGGTCACCCTGCAGGTCATTCCCTATATCGTGGTGCGCCACCGAGATAAGGTGCTCGTCTACGTCCGACCGAGCGTCGGCAACGAATCCCGCCTGCACGGCAAGGTGTCGATCGGCCTCGGTGGCCACGTGGACCTCGAAGACGTCGCGCACGCAGGCAGCGTCGCTGATCTCAAGAACACGATCGATCTGGCCGCCGCGCGAGAGGTAGAAGAAGAGCTTGGCGGCATGGGGATGAAATTCGATATCGAGTGGACCGGCCTCATCTACCGAGATGACGGACCAGTCGACCGCGTCCACCTTGGATGCGTGGGCATCATCGACATCACTGATGAACAGCGAAAGAGCATTGGCTATACGGAGGAGATTGGAAAAATCGACTTCCAGCCGATAAGCGCAATCGCCAAGCTCTACGACGGCTACGAAATCGAAGCCTGGACCAAGGCGATCATCGAAGAAGCAGCTTGAATACCCGGCGGGCCCACCAAGGGGTCCGCCGGTTCCATTTCAGCGACCCGACGGACCCGATAAAGGCTCACCCCATGGAAAACCTTGCCCAGCACGATGACTACGCCTTCCTCGAGAAGGAGTGGGGACCGCTGGAACCCGTGGCCGCACCCGTGCGGCAAGCCGACAATGCGAAACTCGCTGCCATTGTCGGGACCCTGACCCCTCAGCAGCGCGAAGCTGTCGAACACCGCGGATCGCCGCTCGTGATCCTAGCAGGGGCAGGGACGGGCAAGACTACTGCGCTGACCGCGCGCATTGCCCATATCATCGCCTCGGGCGACGCCATTCCCGAAGAGATCCTCGCTGTCACCTTCACCAACAAGGCGGCCAAGGAACTGAAGGTGCGTCTGCAGAAGCGCTTCGACGATGAACTGCACGGCATGACTGTCGGCACCTTCCACTCCATCTGCGCAAAGATGCTCCGCGACAATTTCGACATGTTCGGCGTGAAGCAGGACTTCGTCATCATGGATTCCGATGACCAGAAGCGCATGGTGAAGCGGATCGCGCGCAGCATCTATGGCAAAAACTGCGATCCCGATCTCATCGACGCCGCACTCGGGTTTATCGAAGACGTGCGAAGCAATCCCGAGCGCCGTCTCATGATGCTCGCAGAGAGCGACCAGGCGATCTACAACATCTACGCCCAGTACGAGAAGCTGAAGAAAGAGGACGGGGTCCTCGATTTCACTGATCTCATTGCGATCGTCACCGAGGCCTTCCACAAGGGCGACGTGGATCCGGCCTATTTCTCCGGCCAGTACAAGCATGTGCTGGTCGACGAGTATCAGGATACCAACGGCCTGCAGTTCGCCTGGCTCAAGCACCTGACCCACGATAATCCCAACCTCGCCGTCGTCGGCGACGATGACCAGGTGCTCTATTCATGGCGCGGCGCGCGCATCGAGAACATTCTCAAGTTCCCCGAACTCTTCGACAACACCAAGATCATTCGCCTCGAGCAGAATTTCCGATCGACCGGGCATATCCTCCATGTCGCCAATGAGCTGATCAGCCACAACGAGACACGCCTCGGCAAGACACTCGTCACTGATGACCAACTCGGGGAGAAGGTGAGGGTCATCGATTTCGAAACGGCTGATGACGAAGCGACCATGGTCGTCCGCAAGATCAAGGCGACCATAGCTGCCGGCGTAAGCCCCGCCGAAATCGCGATTCTTTCTCGCGCCAGCCACGTCCTCAATATCATCGAGCAGCGCCTTACATTTGAGGGCATCCCCTATGTTCTCTCCGGCGGAAAACGTTTTCAGGACAAGGCCGAGATCCGCGATGCGATGGCTTATCTGCGTCTTGCGGCAAACCCGGAGGACTCCAGCGCCTTCGAACGCGTCGTAAACACGCCTAAGCGCGGGATGGGCGAGGTCGCGATCAAGAAGATCGTCCATGCC
>JAPYSD010000572.1 GCA_029936705.1 Croceicoccus sp.
GCAGAAGGGCCACACCGAACTCTATCGCGGCGCGGAATATGTCGTCGACTTTCTGCCCAAGGTAAAGCTCGAGGTGGTCGTCCCCAGCGAAACCGTCGACCGCGTGATCGAGGCGATCGTGGGCGCCGCCCAGACCGGCCGGATCGGCGACGGCAAGATCTTCGTCTCGCCGATCGAGACCGCGATCCGCATCCGCACCGGCGAACAGAACGCCGACGCGATCTGATTTTCCCCGTCCCCGGCGCCCGGGGGCAAACATTACCGCAAATAGCCCGGCACTGGACGCCGGGTTTTCCATGAAAGGGATCAAAATGGCCTCTGCAAAGGACATCCTGAAAAGGATCAAGGACGAGGAGATCGAATGGGTCGATCTGCGTTTCACCGACCCCAAGGGCAAGTGGCAGCATCTGCAGATGCTCGCCGAACCTCTGGGCGAGGACGAGCTTGAGCAGGGCCTGATGTTCGACGGCTCCTCGATCGAGGGCTGGAAGGCCATCAACGAATCCGACATGATCCTCAAGCCCGACCTCGACGCGTGCTATGTCGATCCGTTCTCGGCCACCCCGATGCTGGTGCTGTTCTGCGACATCGTCGAACCGTCGACCGGCGACCTCTATGCCCGCGACCCGCGCTCGACCGCCAAGCGTGCCGAGGCTTTCCTGAAGTCCAGCGGCATCGGCGACACCGTCTATGTCGGCCCCGAGCCCGAGTTCTTCATGTTCGACGACGTGAAGTTCTATGACGGCTACGACGGCTCGGGCTTCAAGATCGACGACATCGAACTGCCGACCAACACCGGCAAGGATTACGAGGCCGGCAACCTGGGCCACCGCCCGCGCGCCAAGGGCGGCTATTTCCCCGTCCCGCCGGTCGACAGCTGCATGGACATCCGTGCCGAGATGGTCTCGACCATGGTCGAGATGGGCCTGCCCATGGACAAGCACCACCACGAGGTGGCGTCCGCGCAGCACGAGCTTGGCATCACCTTCGGCACGCTGACGCAGACCGCCGACCGCGTGCAGATCTACAAGTATGTCGTGATGATGGTGGCGCAGGCCTATGGCAAGACCGCGACTTTCATGCCCAAGCCGATCAAGGCCGACAACGGTAGCGGCATGCACACGCACATGTCGATCTGGGACAATGGCAAGCCGACCTTCGCGGGCAATGGCTATGCCGGCCTGTCGGACAACTGCCTGTACTACATCGGCGGCGTCATCAAGCACGCCAAGGCGCTGAACGCGTTCACCAACCCGACCACCAACAGCTACAAGCGTTTGGTGCCCGGGTTCGAGGCGCCTGTGCTGCTTGCCTACTCGGCGCGCAACCGGTCGGCTTCGTGCCGCATTCCGTATGGCGCGGGTGAAAAGGCGAAGCGCGTCGAGTTCCGCTTCCCCGATCCGCTGGCGAACCCCTATCTGTCGTTCGCGGCGCTGCTGATGGCGGGCCTCGACGGCATCCGGAACAAGATCCACCCGGGCGACGCCATGGACAAGAATCTCTATGACCTGCCCCCGGCAGAGTTGGCCGAGGTTCCCACGGTTTGCGGTTCGCTCCGCGAGGCGCTGCTGGCGCTGGAAGCGGATCACGAATTCCTGCTGGAAGGCGACGTGTTCTCGAAGGACCAGATCGACGCCTATTGCGAGCTGAAGTGGGACGAAGTGCTGCGCTTCGAAACCACGCCCAGCCCGGTCGAATACGACATGTATTACAGCTCGTAATCACGCTGTGATCGAAGGCCGGTTTCGCCGGCCGACGGGGCGCGGAAGGCTTGGGCCTTCCGCGCCCTTTGTCGTGCGCGTGACCGGCGCGAACAGCCTGTGCCGTGATGCGACAGGCGGGCATTGCTGGCGCTTTTCGGGCGCTTAGGGCGTCACAAGCATGGAACGCGCGCGGGAACCGGGCGTTTGACGGGAAACAACACAGGTTAAGACAGAATGCGATTGTTCATCTCCGGGACCCTGCCAGCCCGAACCCTGCTGACCGGAATCGCGGCCATAACGCTGGCCGCTTCCGGTGCGCTCGCGCAGCCGCAGGACAAGGGCCAGGGCAATGGCGGCGGCGGCGGAAACGGCGGTCCGGGCCATAGCCAGCAGGCGAATGGCAACGGCGGAAACGACGCCGGACCGCCAGCACGCGGCAACGGTCCCGCCAATGACCGCTCAAACGGATCGGACAAGGGGCCATCGGCGAAACCCGGTCCTCAGGAACGGGGCCATGGCCCAGGCCCGGGCCAGGGTCGCGCTGGCGAGGAGAGCGGCACGCGCGCTGCATGTGGTGTGCGGCGCATGCCAAATGCA
>JAPYSD010000573.1 GCA_029936705.1 Croceicoccus sp.
TTCCGGCCTCGCGGCCCGCCATTCGCGCGGCGGCGGACACGATCACGCCCGACGCGCGGGCTGGCGATTTCGCGCAGGCGTTGATGGATCTCGGCTCCTCGATCTGCACGTCGCGCGATCCCAAGTGTCTGATCTGCCCGCTGCGGCGTGATTGTGCCGCGCAGGCGCAGGGCATCGCCGCCACCCTGCCGGTAAAGGCCGCGAAAAAGCCCAAGCCCCAGCTGACCGGCACCGCCTTCTGGATCGAGCGCGACGGCCATGTGCTGCTGGTCAGGCGACCGGGTAAGGGCATGCTGGCCGGGATGCGCGCCTTGCCCGGCGATGGCTGGTCGGCGCGGCGCGATGGCGACGGCATCCCGCCTTTCGCTGCCGACTGGCAAGATGCGGGCGCCGAAGTGCGCCATGTGTTCACCCATTTCGCGCTGGTCATGCGGATCAGCGCCATTCGCGGTGCGCCGCCGGGGCTGGCCGAAGAGCTAGAAGGCGAATGGTGGCCCGTGGACCGGCTGGCAGATGCCGGGCTGCCCACGCTTTTTGCCAATGCGGTCAAGGCGATGACGGCAACGCAATCGTAGGGAACTTGTGCCATGCGTTTGCAATCCGCCGGATACTGGCGCTAGGCCGTACCGGCCGGGACGATAGACAGGCCGAAACGATAGACAGGGAATTTGCATGGCCGATGGCCCCATGGACGCAGCAACGGATGCCTCGACGGACCCGGTAAAAGGCGAGGCCGACGGCGACCGTCGACGTTCGCGCCGGGTCGACCGGGCCGACCACGTCCGCGCCGATCCCGAGGCGCTGTCCGCCCTGATGGGCGATCGCGCGCTGCTGCTGCGCATGGAATGCTGCGACCCCTGGATCAGCGAGGATGGGCGGCTGGACTGGGGCACGCTCGACGATGCGCCACAGGGGGCCGAACTGGTGTTCCTGGGCCTCGACGGCGATCGCGGCTGCTTTGCCGCCGTGCCGCGCACGCTGGAGGGCGGCGATGCACGCGGCAAGGCATGGCTGCAGGCGGGGCAGCTCAGCCCGCAGGATTTCGCGACGTTCGCGGCCGCGCGCACCCTGGCCAGCTGGCATGCCAATCACCGGTTCTGCGCGCGCTGCGGATCGATGACGGTCCAGGGCAAGGGCGGCTGGCAGCGCGATTGCACCGACCGCGCCTGCGGCACGTCGCATTTCCCGCGCACCGACCCGGTCGTCATCATGACGGTCGAGCATGTCACCCCCGAAGGCGAGCGGCTGGTCCTGCTGGGCCGGGGGCTGGGCTGGCCGGAAGGGCGCTATTCCGCGCTGGCCGGTTTCGTCGAGCCGGGCGAAACCATCGAACAGGCCGTCCAGCGCGAGGTGCTGGAGGAAGCGGGGCTCAAGGTCCACTCGGTCCGCTATCGGTCGAGCCAGGCCTGGCCGTTCCCCTCGCAGTTGATGATCGGCTGCCACGCGGTGACCGATCACGCCTCGCTGGCGGTGGACCGGACCGAGCTGGACGACGCGTTCTGGGCCACGCGCGCCGAACTGTTCGCGGCGCTAGAGGACCTGCCGGGCAAGACATTCCTGCCCCCGCCGCGCCACGCCATCGCCAACAGCCTGCTGCGCGACTGGCTGGACCGCCCGGCTGGTTGATGCGGGGATTGGTAAACTCTACCGCCCCGCCTTACACCAACCCCAGTTTCGTCAGCTGCCCAAGCAGCCTTCCCGGCAGCACGTCGCCCGCTTCCTCGCCCTCGGCCAGGTCGCGCGGGGCGTCCTCGTCCTTCAGATAGCGCCAGCCCTGGTGCGCGCGGCGCGGGCGGGTCTGGACGCGGATCAGCTTCGGCTCCAGGTGGATCCACCAGCGGCCGTTGTCCTGCTGCTCGAACCCGGTGATCGGGCTGCGAGCCACCAGCGCATGCTCGTGGATCCAGTAGAGCGATCCGCCCTCCAGTTCATCGACTCGCTTGGGGCAATAGCGGGTGTTCAGCGATAGGCGCGGGCGGTTGGCGAACCAGCCTTCGATATCGTCATAGCTCTGCGCGCCGAATGCGATCTTGGTGAGATGGAGGTGCATGGCTCCAAGATAGGAACCCGCCGCCTCCGCTCAAGTTCAGCCGACCAGCCCCGATGCGACCGCCAGCCCTAGGAAGGCGAAGAAGCCCATCGAATCGGTGATCATCGTCACAAAGACCGACGATGCGACCGCCGGGTCCTGGTCCAGCCGGTCGAAGATGACCGGCACCAGCACGCCTGCCATGCCCGCGGTGATGATGTTCAGGACCACCGCCGTCGCGATCACCGCGCCCAGCATCGGGGTAAAGA
>JAPYSD010000574.1 GCA_029936705.1 Croceicoccus sp.
GCCCAAGCCCGCCGCCAAGAAGCCCGCGCCCCGCCGCCCGGCGCCCAGCGACGAGACTCCGCAGGAGCGCGTCGCCCGCCTGCAGCGCGAGGCCGAGGAAGAGCGCCTGAAGCTGGCCGAGGAAGCCCGCCGCCGCGAAGAGGAAGCCAAGGCCAAGGCGCTTGAGGAAGAGCGCCAGCGTGCCGAGGACAACCGCAAGGCCGAGGCCGAAGCGCAGAAGGAAGCCGAAGAACAGGCCAGCAAGCCCGCCGAAGAACCGGCGCCTGCCGAGGAACCCGCACCCGAGGCGGCTGCCGAGGCCGAGGAATCGGCGCCGGCATCCGAAGGCGAGGAAAGCGATGCCATCCCCGCGCCGCGCAAGTTCACGCCGGTCAAGCGTCCCGAGCCCAAGAAGGCCGAGAAGAAGCCCGCTGCCGACAAGAAGGGCGGCGCCCGCGATGCGCGTAGCGATACGCGCAGTGGCGATTCCAAGGCGGATCGCCGCCGCGGCGGCAAGCTGACCGTCAACAAGGCACTCAACGACGACGAGGGTGCGCGTGCCCGCAGTCTCGCTGCGCTGAAGCGTGCGCGCGAGAAGGAGCGCCGCTCGCAATATCGCGGCCAGCAGCAGCCGCGTGAGAAGCAGGTGCGCGATGTTGTCGTGCCCGAGGCCATCACCGTGCAGGAACTGGCCAACCGGATGGCCGAAAAGGGCGCGGATCTGGTCAAGGAACTGTTCAATCTTGGCATGATGGTGACGGTCAACCAGACCATTGACCAGGATACGGCGGAACTGCTGGTCGAACAGTTCGGCCACAACATCGAGCGCGTTTCGGAAAGCGATGTCGACATCGACACCACGGTCGACGTCGATCCCGAGGAAAGCCTGAAGCCGCGTCCCCCGGTCGTGACGATCATGGGCCATGTCGACCACGGCAAGACCAGCCTGCTCGACGCGCTGCGCGGTACCGACGTGACCCGCGGCGAGGCCGGCGGCATCACGCAGCACATCGGTGCCTACCAGATCAAGACCAAGGCGGGTGAGCAGATCACCTTCCTCGACACCCCGGGCCACGAGGCCTTTACCGAGATGCGTGCGCGCGGTGCCAATGTCACCGACATCGTCATCCTGGTGGTGGCGGCCGACGACGGGCTGATGCCGCAGACGATCGAGGCGATCAACCACACCAAGGCGGCCGGCGTGCCGATGATCGTGGCGATCAACAAGATCGACAAGGACGAGGCGAACCCGCAGAAGATCCGCGAGCGCCTGCTCGAGCACGAGATCATCGTCGAGGCGATGAGCGGCGACGTGATGGACGTCGAGGTTTCGGCCAAGAACAAGATCGGTCTCGACAAGCTGCTCGACGCGATCCACCTGCAGGCCGAACTGCTCGAGCTGAAGGCGAACCCCGACCGAGATGCCGAGGCGACCGTGATCGAGGCGAAGCTCGACAAGGGCAAGGGTCCGCTGGCGACCGTGCTGGTCACGCGCGGCACGCTGCGGCGCGGCGACGTGTTCGTCGTCGGCACCGAAAGCGGCCGTGTCCGTGCGATGCACGACGACAAGGGCCGACAGGTCAAGGAAGCAGGGCCATCGACCCCGGTCGAGGTGCTGGGACTTGGCGGTGTGCCCAATGCGGGCGACGTGCTGAACGTCGTCGAGAACGAGCAGCGTGCCCGCGAGGTCGCCGGCTATCGTACCGAGAAGGCGAACGAGAAGCGGACCGCGATGCCGGTCTCGAACTTCGAGAACATGTTCTCGGCGCTCAAGAGCGAGATGGTCGAGTTCCCGGTGGTCATCAAGGCGGACGTCCAGGGTTCGGTCGAGGCGATCTCGACCGCGCTGGGCCGCCTGTCCAACGATCTCATCAAGGTTCGCGTCCTTCATTCGGGCGTCGGCGCCATTACCGAGAGCGACGTGACGCTCGCCGCGGCGTCGGGGGCTCCGATCATCGGCTTCAACGTGCGTCCCAATGCCAAGGCGCGCCAGCAGATGGAAAAGGACAAGGTGGAGATGATGTATTACGACGTCATCTATCACCTGACCGAGGAAATCGCGAAGCGCATGGCGGGCGAGCTCGGTCCCGAGCGGATCGAGAACGTCGTGGGCCGCGCGCAGGTCAAGCAGGTGTTCCCTGCCGGCAAGAAGGACAAGGCGGCCGGCCTGCTGGTCGAGGAAGGCGTCATCCGCAAGGGACTGTTCGCCCGTCTCACCCGCAACGACGTCATCGTTTCGGCCACCTCGATCGAATCGCTGCGGCGGTTCAAGGACGACGTGGACGAAGTCCGTACCGGCCTGGAATGCGGTGTGGTGC
>JAPYSD010000575.1 GCA_029936705.1 Croceicoccus sp.
CGGCCACCGCTCCGCTTTGCCTGACCCCTTGGGGAGACGCGCCCTAACCCCGGCGAACGGATTGTGCAAGGCACCAGATGCGCAAAACCGCGATCCGGCCGGATACGCCTTCTAGATAGCTGCGACGTTCGATCCGACGCGCGCGAAATAGGCGCACATCGCTTCCTGTGCGCTTTCGCTAAGCCGGATGATCGCGCGGCGGCGGTCGGCGGGATCGGGCAGCCGTTCGAACAGTCCGGCCTCGGTCATCTGGCCGATCCAGCGCAGTGCGGTCGTCGCGGGCACGCCCGACGCGATGCATAGGCTCGACACGCAGACCTCGGTCCCTTCGGCGCGTGCCGCCGTCAGGTCGAGCAGCATGTCCCACGCGGGATCGGCGAACAGCTCGCCCTCGAAGAAGCTGGCGCGCAGCTGACGCTGGCGGATCATCTCGCGCAGGAGCGAGGCAGAGGGCAGCTTGCACTTGCCGCTCGTGTCTTCGGCGGCGATCGGCTTGTCGATCACGGGGCGGGCCATGTATCCGAACGAAGGCGAACGCAGCTGATCGGGAACCTCGACCTCCGTCGGTACGCCTCCCAACTTGCGGGCGAGCGAATGGACCTGCTCCGTCAAACGGACGAGCGCCAGTTGGTCCTCGCGCGCAAGCTCGTGCACCGAGCGGCCCGGCAGGCGCGCAAGGGCCGCACCGATCGCCAACGCATATTCGGCGGATGACGGATCGATCAGGAACTGCACGTCGGCGCAGTCCATCGCGCCGAACACCGCATCGATCGCCTCTACCCTGGTCGAAACGACAAGCTGCGTCCCGCTCTGCGCGGCCCGGGCATCAAGCCGCGCAAGTGCCGCCAGGAATTCGGCACCGGGAGCAGGAATATCGATGACGACGATGTCGCCCAGAACAAACGCCTCGTCCGACAGCAGGCGGTCGAGAGGGTCCGCCTGCCGCAGCAGCAGCCCCGCTTCCAGCAGCTGGTCGACCAGTTCCGACCGGATCCGCGGCCGGTCCGACAGGACCGAAACGGGTACCGAGGCCAGCTCGGCAGTTCCCGCGGTTTCATCCGCGTCCTCGAATACGAACGGCTGGGCAATCTGCATGATTCGGCGTCCCCCTATGACGAGGAACAACTAAGGAACATTACGGAAACAAGTCAAGACTTTCCGTGGCGCCCGGCGATCAGTCCATGAAAGGATCGCGCACCAGGATCGTGTCTTCGCGCTCGGGACTGGTCGAGACCAGCGCTACCGGAGTCTCGATAAGTTCCTGAACACGCTGGATATACTTGATCGCCTGCGCCGGCAGGTCGGCCCAGCTGCGCGCGCCCGCGGTCGTCTCGCGCCAGCCTTCCATCTCTTCGTAGATCGGCTCGACCCGCGCCTGTTCCTGCGCGTGCGAGGGGAAGTAGTCGAGGATCTTGCCGTCCAGCCGATAGCCGGTGCAGATCTTCACCGTCTCGAACCCGTCGAGCACGTCCAGCTTGGTCAGCGCGATGCCGGTCACGCCGGAGATGGAGCACGACTGTCGCACCAGCACCGCATCGAACCAGCCGCAGCGGCGCTTGCGCCCAGTGACCGTGCCGAATTCGTGCCCACGCTCGCCCAGCTTCTGCCCGGTCGCGTCTTCCAGCTCGGTCGGGAACGGTCCCGAACCGACGCGGGTGGTGTACGCCTTCACGATGCCCAGCACGAAACCGGTGCTTGACGGACCAAGGCCCGATCCGCTGGCCGCCGTGCCGCTGACGGTGTTCGAACTGGTCACGAACGGATAGGTCCCGTGATCGACGTCGAGCAGCACGCCCTGCGCCCCTTCGAACAGGATCTTCGCGCCCGCCTTGCGCACCTTCTTCAGCCGTTTCCAAACCGGCTGCGCGAACTGCAGCACATAGGGCGCGATCTCGCGCAGCTCGGCAAGCAGCTGCTCGCGGTTCACCGGCTCCTCGCCGAAACCGGCGCGCAGCGCGTTGTGATGGGCGCACAGCCGGTCGATCTGCGGATCCAGCGAATCGAGATGCGCCAGATCGCATACGCGGATCGCACGGCGGCCGACTTTGTCCTCGTAGGCAGGGCCGATGCCGCGACCGGTGGTGCCGATCTTGCCGGCGCCCGCCGCCGCCTCGCGCAGACCGTCGAGGTCGCGGTGCAGCGGCAGGATCAGCGGGCAATTGTCGGCGATCGCGAAATTCTCGGGGTTGATCGTCACGCCCTGCGCGGTCAGTTTCTCCACCTCAGCCTTCAGCGCCCAGGGATCCAGCACCACGCCATTGCCGATGATCGACAGCGTGCCTGTGACGATGCC
>JAPYSD010000576.1 GCA_029936705.1 Croceicoccus sp.
GCTGCGCTGCCCTTCATCAAACCCCGGCGGCTTACCCGATCGAGGCCGCTACGCTGTTCGCTCATTGGTCGTGCTCCGCTGGCTGTCGGCATGGCAACACGGCGCGTCCATGTCCGGCTTATCGGAATCCAGGTTGAAGGAAGGCAGAATCCGCCCCCACGAGTCCCAGCGAATGAACAGCCGGGTTCGCCATCGGTTCCCGCGCGGTGCGCCTCGGCTCTCAATCCCGGCGCTGGCTGCCGAATGCCCAGCGCAGGGTCCGCCCCATCGCATAGGTTCCCGCCCGCACCGGCAGGGCGGAGAGGGTGCGCCTGCGCAGGCCCAGCATTGACACCGCGAAGGAAGGCAGCAGATCGACCGCGGCGCCCGCCAGCAGGGGTTGAACCGCCATCGCGGCACTGGTCTGGCCGCGCGGCGACAGAATCTCGGCCGCGACGGCGCGGGCGTCCGGGCTGCCCTCCATCTCGCCGCGCATGTCGCGCATCATGCTCCGCGCCCCGGCCTCGCTGGTCGGAACGGGATCGGCATGGAGGCGGCGGGCGACCTCGGCGAATTGCTCGAAATACAGGTCGCGGTCGCGGCGGGGCATGGCGGGTCGGACATAGCGCAGATGCGCGTCGAGAAAACTCGTTGCCTCCGCGAGATGGACCCATGCCAGCACCGAAGGATCCGTCGCGGAATAGGGCGTGCCGTCCGGCAGTGTGCCCTTCACCGTGCGGTGGATGGCGTTCACGCGGGCAATCACCTTGTCCGCCTCGTCCCGGTGGCCATAGGTCGTCATCGCGATGAACCGCGCGGTGCGGCGCAAGCGGCCATGCAGATCGCTGCGAAACGTCGAATGATCGAGCACGCCGCGCAGGGCATGCGGATGAAGCATCTGCAGCAGCAGCGCCGAGATGCCGCCCACCATCATCGCCGTGACATCGGCATGCACCATCCGGATCGGCGTATCCGGCGCGAACAGCGCATCCTGCGAAGGGATAACGGGCTGTTCGCCCGACGCGCTGTCATTGAACACCGCCCGCACATTGCGAACGATGGCACGCCGAACGGGATGCTGCGGTTCAACCGCCATGGGCGCAGCGCAAATGGCATGCGAGATGGCGCGGACGAGTGGGGGACGACATACGCCGTGTCATAGCACCAGGCCTGACCATTTCCCATCGGCATGTTCGGCGTGCGATCTTGCGGTCATGGCGGGATCGGTGCAGCGCAATGTGCGCTCCGAAACGAGAGAATATATCAATCAGCGGGTTCGATGCCCGAGCGTCGTTTCGACACCAGATGACGGACAACGCCTGCGCCGATAAGAAGTGCAGCGACCGGGAGAAGAACGTGCTCGATCGAGCTCACTTTCCCGAACATCGCTTCAATCCCCTGGCCGAACGCATAGCCCAGCGTAACGAAGATGGCGCCCCATAGCAGGGCCGCGATGGCATTGATGACAACGAACCGCGACGCCGGAAGCGTGGTCGTACCGATGGCGAGGGGACTGATCGTGCGCAGGCCGTACAGGAAACGAAATGCGAAGACGAAGCCTACCGGATGCCGTTCGAAAACTGACAAGGCCCTTTGAAACGCCGGCTTCGCGCGAACCTTGCGAACATAGGCGGCGTCACGAAAATAACGCCCGATCGCAAAGAAGATCTGGTCTGCCACGAATGACCCCAGCGATGCCGCGAGGACGGCGGGTATGTAAGGTATCAGCCCTCGATGGACCATTACCCCCCCAAGAACCGTAACGGTCTCACCCTCGATACCCGCGCCGATACCGATCGCCCAAAGGCCATATTGAGCCAGAAGTTGCTCGATCTGCATCAGGAGAGCCGGTCCGACATGCGCCAGTCGGACGATTGGGCGACTATAGACCTTTCGCGGTCAAGGGAAACGTCACACTTGCAGAGGATCGGAGCGCCGGTCGCAGAGGTTGAACTCGATACGCGCAAGCATCCGTAAATCCAGTCGCCAAGGCTCATGCAGGATACAGAACACATCCGGTTAACTCGCGCAATGCGAGCAGATCGGGACGCGGAGTGAAGCTTGCGTTTGACGGCACGCTTGGGATACCGACGGGCGTCTTGCCCCCATCGCCGCCGTGCAGTTGTTATTGCAGATCGCCATCGTACGGGATGACAACGCGGTCGAAGCCACCATCGAGCCACGCTACTCACCCAGCGCACCGTATCCGCGACGAGGGCACCAGCGCATGATATCAATCGCTTGGGGAGTTTTATAGCGGTGGTTGCGGGGGTTGGATTTGAACCAACGACCTTCAGGTTATGAGCCTGACGA
>JAPYSD010000577.1 GCA_029936705.1 Croceicoccus sp.
CCCCAGGGTACGCTTTACGGCAAGAACACCACGGCGGGGGCGATCGTCATCACCACCCGGCAGCCGACGTTCGATTTCGAAGGCCGTGCCGAGGTATCCGTCGGCAATCTCGGCTTCAAACAGGCAAAGGCGGCCATTTCCGGTCCGCTGGGCGATACGATCGCTGGGCGCATCGCGCTGTCGGCCACGGATCGCCGCGGCACGATCCTCAATGTCGCCACCGACCGCCGGATCAACGAGCAAGACAATCTCGGCATTCGCGGCCAGCTTTTGTGGGAACCGGCCTCCGGCATCGACGTGACCTTGGCAGCCGATTTCAGCCGCCAGCGGCCCGAGTGCTGCGGGACCGTATTCGTGCGGACGGGGCCGACACAGCGGGCGCTCGACCGGCAATATGCGGCGCTGGCGGCTGCGCAGGGCTACATTGCGGCCAGTGACGATCCATTTGCGCGTGTCACCGACCTTGATGCAAGGCTTTCTGCCGATAACGAACTTGGCGGCGTTTCGCTGCGCGCCAACTGGGATGTCGGCCCGGGAAAGCTGACCTCCATCACCGCATGGCGGTACTGGGATTGGTCGCCGCAGAACGACCGCGATTTCACGGGCCTTCCCGTAACGACAATATCCCGAAACCCGTCGCAGCAGAGGCAATGGACGCAGGAACTGCGCTATGCGGCCACGCTTGGCGGTATCGATCTCGTCTTTGGTGCCTTCGCCTATCGGCAGAAGATCCGGACCCAGGGCTTGCAGGTGCAGGGCCCGGCGGCAAGCCGCTGGTTGTTGTCCGGGCAGCTGGCGGAAGACCCGTCGGTGCTGGACGGACTTACGGCAAGCAACGACATAAGGCTGGACAACACCAGCGCGGCGCTGTTCGGCCAGTTCAGCTGGCACGTGAATGACAGGCTCACGGTACAGCCCGGCGTCCGGCTGAACTACGACAGCAAGGACGGTCTCTACGATTCCGTGGTTACCAATGGCGCGGGCCAGCTGGTCAGTTTCGCCAGCACGGATCCGCGCATCGCGGCACAGCGCGGCGTGCTGGCACCGCAACGCTTCGAAGCCCGGTTCAGCGACTGGAACTTCAGCTACGACCTGACGGCCAGCTACGATATCGCGCCGGACATCCTTGCCTATGCGACCTATGCAAAGAGCTTCAAGTCGGGCGGCGTGAACCTGAACGGTGTGCCGGCGGACAGTTCGGGCACGCCGATCCTGGCGGCGGCGATGGTGCGGCCGGAATCGGTGAACCATTTCGAAGTGGGGCTGAAGGCCCTGTTCTGGAACCGCCGCGCCACCGTCAACCTGGCCGCGTTCCGTACCGATGTCGATGATTACCAGGCGCTGGTCAGCAACGGTCAGCTTGGCGTCTTGCGCGGCTATCTTGCCAATGCCGACAAGGTACGGACCCAGGGCCTGGAGCTCGACGCGTCGGTCCGGCCCAGCGAGCGGTTCAACGCCTATGTGAACGGCTCCTACACCGATGCAGCCTATCTGCGTTTCGGCGACGCGCCCTGTCCGCCCGAATTGTCGGGCGGGCCCATCGCGCAGTCCGGCCAGACGCCCAGCGCTCCGGGGGTGCCCGGTGGCCTTAGCCCGGCGAATTGCGATATCTCGGGCGGCCGCCTGCCGGGCGTCTCGAAATGGTCGCTGTCGTTTGGCGGAGAGGGCAATGTATCGCTGCGGCTCTTCGGCCTCGAAGGGCAAGCGTATCTGGGATACGACGGCAGCTACCGCTCGGCGTTTTCGTCCAATCCGACTCCTTCGGCCTACAGCTGGGTCGGCGGCTATGCGCTGCACAATGTCCGGCTGGGCTTTCGCGCGGAGAAGGGGCTGAACGTCTTCGCCTGGGCGCGCAACATGTTCGGCGAAGACTATTTCGAACAGCTCCAGGTGCCCAGCGGCAATACCGGCCTGATCGTCGGCAACCCCGGCGATCTCCGCACCTACGGCCTCACGATTCAGAACCGCTTTTGAGCAGCTCCTCCAAATTACGGCAGAGGCTTCGGCCTGGACCTACAGCTCGCCCCGCCGGGCCATCGCCGCGATCCGGTCGCCGGTCCGGCAGGCGATGGCCTGTATGGTAAGGGACGGGTTGACGCCGCCGCAGGTGGGAAAGACCGAACCGTCGCAGACCCACAGGTTCGGAATGTCCCAGCTGCGGCAATCGGCGTTCACGACGCTGCTCCTGGCATCGCGGCCCATGCGGGCGGTGCCGTTCAGATGGCACGTGTCGTCCATCTCCTTCCAGCGCTCGGTCGCGCCCACGGCTTCCAGCGCGCGGTCCATGTG
>JAPYSD010000578.1 GCA_029936705.1 Croceicoccus sp.
GTCGTGGCCCAGCGGCAGGAACACGATGCGGCTGACCGGCGGCAGCGTGTTCACATCGATCAGCGGATCGGGATAGAGCGAGAAGCCCGTCGCGACCTCGTCGTGGGCGGCCTGCCCCGGCTTCGCCTCGCCCGACACGCGATAGGTGCCGCCGCGCCCCAGCGCGCCGCGCAGCCCCTCGGCATAGACGGTGAAGCCGAACCAGCTCTGGTATTCGAACCCGTGCCGCTCGGTCGGGTCCAGCGTCAGGCGTGCAGCATCGCCGACCAGCGCCGCGATCTCGCGCAGCGCGGCGATCCGCGTGCCCAGCGCGCCGCCGTCGATGATTGCGCGGTCGAATTCCTCCAGCTTGGCGATGGCGCTGTCGAACGGTCCGGTCGCATAAAGCAGCGGCAGGAACGCCTCGCCCCCGGCAGAGGCCAGTCCGCCCGCGTCCTTGGCGTCCAGTTCGCGCCGCACCGCGTCGACCGCGTCCGCATCCATCGGGTGCGCACGCTCGGCCAAGGTGTCCACCAGGTCGGGCAGGGTGAAATCGACCGAGATGCCGGTCGCGCCCGCGGCCTTCAGCGCGTCGATCGCCAGCAGCACGGCTTCGGCGGCGGCGGCGACATTGTCGGCGCCGATGATCTCGGCCCCGATCTGCAATTGCTCGCGCTCAGGCTCCAGCCCTCCGCCCCTGATGCGCAGGACCTGCCCCGCATAGGACAGACGCATCGGGCGCGGCGCTTCGCCAAGACCGGTGGCGGCAATGCGCCCCACTTGCACGGTCATATCCTCGCGCACTGCCAGCGTGCGCAGCGACACCGGGTCGGTAAAGCGCACCATGCGGTTCGTCCGCACCCCCGCCATGCGCGAGGCGATCGAGCGTTCGAACTCTACCAGTGGCGGCTGGACCGGGTCATAGCCATGGGCCGCCATCGCATCGACCATCGCGCGGGTGACGCGCATCGCCTCGGCAGCGCGCGGCGGCAGGCGGTCGGCCAGCCCTTCGGGCAGCAGGTCGGGATCGGGCGCACCGCTGCGCGGCGGGCGAATGGCGGTCGGCTTGGTCATGGTGAGGCGCGTGTATGCTGGCGCGCGGAGAGAGGCAAGGCGCTTGCCGCCGCCCCTCCCCGCGCTCCGCGTCCTCAGAAGGACAGGGCCTTGACGACCTTGACGCCGGGCGTGTCGCAGATCTGCTTCATCACGTCCTGCGAGATCGGCTGGTCGACCGACAGCAGCAGCACCGCTTCGCCGCCCGCTTGGCGGCGGCCAAGGTGGAAGGTGCCGATGTTGATGCCGTTCTTGCCCAGCAGCGAACCGATGCTGCCGATGAAGCCGGGCGCGTCCTCGTTCACGACATAGAGCATGTCGCCGGTCAGGTCCGCCTCGATCCCGATGCCGAAGATTTCGACCAAGCGCGGCTGGGTCTTGCCGAACAGCGTGCCCGCGACGGTGCGCTCGCCCTGCTCGGTATCGACCTTGACGCGGACCAGCGTCTGGTAGTCGCCCTCGCGCTCGCGCCGGATCTCGCGCACGTCAAGCCCGCGCTCCTTGGCGAGGAACGGCGCGTTGACCATGTTCACGCTCTGCGAATAGCGCTGCATCAGGCCAGCCAGCACCGCGCCGGTGATCGGCTTGATGTTGAGCTGCGCGGCCGCGCCCTCGACCTCGATCCCGATGCGGGTGAGGTTGCCGTGCGCCAGCTGCCCGACCAGCGAGCCGAGCTTTTCGGCCAGCGACATGTAGGGCTTGAGCTTGGGCGCTTCCTCGGCGCTCAGCGACGGCATGTTGAGCGCGTTGGTGACGCCGCCATTGACGAGGTAGTCGGCCATCTGCTCGGCCACCTGCAGCGCGACATTGACCTGCGCCTCGGTGGTCGATGCGCCCAGGTGCGGGGTGCAGATGAAGTTCGGCGTGCCGAACAGCGGGCTGTCCTTCGCCGGTTCCTTGGCGAACACGTCCAGCGCCGCGCCCGCGACGTGGCCGCTGTCGAGCAGGTCCTTCAGCGCCGCCTCGTCGATCAGACCGCCGCGCGCGCAGTTCACGATGCGCACGCCCTTCTTGGTCCGCTCCAGCCGCTCGCGGCTCAGGATGTTGCGCGTCTCGTCGGTCAGCGGGGTGTGAAGCGTGATGAAATCCGCACGCTCGATCAGCGCTTCCAGGTCGACCTTCTCCACGCCCATCTCGACCGCGCGCTCCTCGGTCAGGAACGGGTCGTAGGCGACGACCTTCATGCGCAGGCCCAGCGCGCGGCTGGCGACGATCGCGCCGATATTGCCCGCGCCGATCAGGCCCAGCGTCTTGC
>JAPYSD010000040.1 GCA_029936705.1 Croceicoccus sp.
GTGTCATTGCGTCCTTCGGCAAGCATGTATCCGGTTTTGCGGACAGGCTCGGCGCGGGGCTGCTTGGTCCCAGCCTGAGGCCGGATGGCCTCCACACCTCGACGCTGGCGACGCTCGACCTGACAAGCTTGCCCTCGCAGCCGGACCTGGCTGTCGCGCAGCGATGGAACCGGGTGCTGTCGGCGCGCGGCTTGCGGCTCGGCCAGCCGGTCAAGTGCGTTTCGCTCGGCGGCGGCAGGTGGGGCGGCACCTTGCGCCTGAGCCTTTCGATGCCGCTGATTGGCGAGCTTTCCAAGCTCGCCCCGCAAGCGCTAGATGCGCGGCTCGAACGTGACATGAACCGCATCCACGAGGTGCTTGCCGCGGCCCAGCGCGGTGCGGCCTGATCCACGCGATTTTTCATGAAAAACATCTTCCGCAACATGGGCTGGCTGCTTGGCAGCCGCGGCATCAATGCTGCGCTGAGCCTCGTCTATCTGGCGTTCGCGAGCCGCACGCTGGGGCTGGCGCAATTCGGGCAATTCGCGATGATCCTGGTGCTGGCGCAGGGCATTGCCGGGATTGCCAGCTTCAACACTTGGCAGACGATCGTGAAATGGGGCCACGCCCGGGGGGACGGGTCCGAGACGGCCGGTTTCGCAATCGCGCTCGACCTGCTCAGCATTGCGGGCGGCCTTGGCCTGGCTGCGGTCGCGGCCCTGTCAGCCCCGCTATGGCTTCCTGTCCCCGGGGATAGCGAAGGGCTCATCTTCGCCTTGAGCGCGGCGGCGCTGTTCGGCCTGCGCTCGACACCCACGGGCATCTTGCGGCTGAACGACCGCTATGACCTGTCCGCCCTAGCCGAGGCCGCGCTTCCGGTGACCAGGGCGATCGGTGCCACCCTGGCCGTGCTGTTCGCGCCGACCATTGCCGGGTTCGTGGCCGCCTGGGCGGCAGCAGAGCTGGTGTGCGGCGGCGCCTACTGGCTTCTCGCCTCGCGCTTCCTGACGCTGCGACTGAAGGACATCTCGCTCTTCGCCTTTCCGGGCAGGACACAGGGCATCTGGCCTTTCGTGTTCAGCACCAGCCTGTCGCGAACTGTCGCCGTCCTTGCCAAGCAGTTGCTCCTTCTCGCGGTAGGCGCAATTGGCGGTGCCGTTCTGGCAGGGGGTTACCGCGCCGCGTCCCAACTGGGGCAGGCGCTGGCGCAGCTTGGCGAGGCGGTCTCGCGCGCGATCTATCCCGATTTCGTCAAGCGCGAAGCCCGATCGGCCGACATCGCCCACAAGATGGTACTGATCGCCGCACTGGCCGGCATGGCCTCGGCAATTCTCGCCGTGCTGTTCGGCAGGCTTGCAATCGACTGGATCGTCGGGCGCGAGTTCCTGTTCGCCTACCCCGCGCTGGTCCTGCTCAGCCTTGCGGGCGCGATCGACCTGACAGGGGCAAGCTGGGATGCCCTGCTGGTTTCGCGCAAGCAGGCTGGTCGAGCACTGGCCATGCGGATCGTCCCGCTGGCCGCGGCGCTTTGCGCCATGCCCTGGGCGATGTCGCGCTGGGGTCTGACCGGCGTGGCGGGCTGCGTTCTGGCTGCCAGTGCGGCGACCCTTGCGGGTCTGGGTCATTCGGTACGATCGCGGACCGAGGGCGCTTCCGCTCCCCGGCCCGCGCACCGGCTTCCCAAGGCATGACCCGGCGCGCGGTCGGGTTTCAGCTCGCACGCGTCCATGGGTCGAACCGTTCGTTCGCGCCGGTCACGAAGCTTGCATCCACCTTCGCGGTAAAATCGCGGGACAATACGGTCGACACGGTGACGTAATCGGCCCGGGCGGTGCCGCGGCCAAGGGTGAGCAGCGTGTATCCCTTGAGGTCCTGGTTGCAGTAGGCAACCTCGTCGTTGGCTTGGGCGATCAGCGTCCCGATCCCGGGCAGCAGCGCGCCATAGGAAGGGCTGGAAATGGCCGTGCAGCCGGATTCCACCGCGACCAGATTACCCGCATCGTCGTGCAGATTATTCGCCCACCCCGCGTGGCTGTCGCCCGCCAGCACGATCGGCCGCGCCCCCGCTTCGCGAAAGGCGGAATACAGCCGTTCGCGCGCCGCGGGATAGCCGTCCCAGCTATCGAGATTGAAGGGAATACCGCCGCGATAGCCTTCGACCGCGGCGGGCACACCCTTGTCGTAGGGGGCGGGCAATCTGGCCAGCATCGCGGCATAGCGGTCGGTACCAAGCGCCTTTTCCAGGTCCGGTCCGGCTACTTTTGCCATCACGACCTGATTGCCGATCAATTGCCACGGCTTGCCCGCATCAACCGATTCCCTCAGCACTCCGGTCAGCCAGTCGCGCTGATCGGTCCCGATCAGTTCGCGATCCTCGCGAGCACGCTGAGCCAGAAACGCGGCGTAGTCGTCGGCATTCCCGGGTTCGCCTTCAAAGCTGAGCTGCTTGCTCCGCTCCAGCAGGCGTGTTTCGGTCATCGCCAGGGTCGCAAGATCGCCGAACTCGAAACTGCGGAATATCGCCTCCTTCGCCCGGACGGGCGAAGGGTCGCGAATGGGCATCCATTCGAAATAGGCCTGCATGGCCACGGCCTTGCGCGCGGACCAGGCACCTTCGGTATCTTCCTGGTGGTTCTGGGCGCCGCCGACCCAGTCGTCGTTGGTCACCTCGTGATCGTCCCAGACGCAAATGAAGGCGGCCCGCGCGTGAGCGGCCTGCATGTCGGGATCGGCTTTCACCTGGGCGTGGCGCCTACGATAATCGTCCAGCGAAAGGATCTCGTGCCCGGGTTCGGGAAGGCGTCCCAGGCGCTGGCCGATATCGCTGCCGTAACCTTCGGGTCCGTATTCGTAGATGTAGTCGCCCAGATGGATCACGGCATCCAGACGTTCGCGTTTCGCCATGTCGGCATAGGCGTTGTAGAAGCCGCCCGGATAAAGCTGGCACGAGACCACGGCCAGTACGAGATCGTCCACGCGGCCCACCGGCAAGGTGCGGAAGCGCCCTTCGGCGGACAGCGTGCCGTCGCTTCCCTCGAAGCGATACCAGTATTCGCGCCCGGGCTTCAGCCCTTCAACCTCCACCTTGACGGTGCGATCAGCCGAGGCGCGGGCAATCGCCTGTCCGCTGGCTATCGGGGTCCCGCCAGGCTGGCCCGTCACCTGCCAGCTAAGCGCGACATCTCCGGTGACGTCCGGCGCCACGCTGGCGCGGGTCCAGATCACGGCACCGTCCGTCGCGGGATCGCCGCTGGCGACCCCGTGATCGAAGCGGACGGGCACGGTCTGGGTTGCACCGGCGCCGAAAGGAAGGCCCGCGGCGGTCGTGGCACCAAACAGGCCCAGCAGCCTGCGGCGGTCGATGGTCGGTTGGCTCATGTCCTGCGTCCTCCTTACTGGCCGAACCGGGCGGTAAGCTGCACGCCATAGAAGCGGGGCTCTGCCGGGATGAAGGTCGGAATGCCGAATGCGCCCCCGGTATTGCCCGCGTCCAGCAGGTAATCCTCGTTGAAGGCATTGCGGATGAAGCCGGCGATCTCGTAGCGGTCATCGCCGAACGCCACGCCCGCCCGCGCATTGACCAGCGTGACCGGGCCCTGGCTGATCAGCTCGGAGTTCGGCACTTCGAAATAGATGCGGCTGCGATAGGTGACCGACGGCGTTGCAAACAGCCGCATGTCCGCGCCAAGCGGCAAATCGAGCGTGAAACCCGCCGCGGCCTGCCATTCGGGCTGAAGCCGGAAGCGTGCGCCCGAAAATGCGCTGGCGAAACCGTCGTTCTCGTCGATGCCGCCATCGATATAGCCGACATTGCCGAACACGCTGACCCAGTCGGTCGGCCGCAGGTTGACTTCGGCCTCCACGCCCAGATTGCTGGCCTTGCCGGCGCTTTCGGTCCGCGTGCTGCCATCGTCCTGCGTCACGCTGACCTGGAAGCCATCATAGACCTGGTAATAGACGCCCAGCGACCCGGACACGATCGGGCTGGCAAGCTTTACGCCGCCTTCGTAGTTCCAAACCGTCTCTTCCGGGACCAGCTGCAGATTGGGGATGGCATTTCCGCTTGCGTCGCGGGCCGCATTGACCTGTACGACGGGCGAGCGGCGACCCTTGGAGACGGTGGCGAATACGTTGAGCCTGTCCGACCGGCGATACAGCGCATTGAAGCGCGGAAGCGCAGCGGAATAGCTGCGATCTGCGCTGAACACCTGCCCCCCGGTATCGATCTGTCCGGGAATGAGCGGCGCGCCCGAAAGGACCGAGTTCGGAACGTCTGTGACATAGGCAGAGCGCCGTTTCTCGATCAGCAGGCGCAGACCCGCCGTCAGCTCGAGCGAGGGGACCGGAAGGAAGGTGACATCGCCGAAGACCGAATAGCTGTCGTTCTGTCCGCGGTTCTCGAAGGTCGAGCTGTAGGGGATGGCGGACAACATCCCACCCGTGGCAAGCGACGTGACGGCAAGTGCGGGGACGCTGCCATCTGCCGCCACGCAGGGAATTCCCGGGATCAGCGGGCTGGGCGTCGCGACGCTGGTAAGGCACTGCAGGAAGAGCCCCTCCTCGGTAGAGAATGGCACGTTCTGATAGCCGTCCTCGGTAAAGAAGTTCCAGCCGAACGACGCGCGCCAGTCGGGATCGACATAGCTGAAGCGGCCCTCGTGGCTGAACTGGTCGCCGTTCGCGATTTCGGCGAACTCGAGGAAGGGGGCGGCGGAACCGTCGGCATCGAATATCTCGGCACTGTCGAACTTGCGATAGCCGTTCACTGTGGTGAAGGTAAGCGAGTCCGACAATTCGTAAGCCGCCGTCAGGTTGACATCATAGACATCGCGCACGAGGCCCAGATCGGATCCGCCAAGCGCATCTGCGGAATAGGGGGAGCCGCCGAGGTTGGCGTCGCCGAACGGATCGGCAGGCCCCGCTTCGGTCGTGAAGGTTCCGGAAATGAACGGCGTGCCCGAATTGCGCTGGCGGTCATAGGTACCGATTAGGTCTACCGTCAGCCGCGTGCCCGGCGTGAAGCGCAGCGATCCGCGGACGCCAAGCTGATCCTGCGCATAAAGGTCGTCCTGCCTGTCGGAGAGATTGGTCACGTAACCGTCGCGCTTGCGCCATTCGGCGGCAATTCGCGCTGCGACGATATCCGAGCCGGCATTGATGTAGCCCGACAGGAGCGTCGCATCGAAATTGCCGTAACCGCCGGTAAGCTCTGCGGCGAAACCCGGGCGCGGCCTGGCGGACACCAGGCTGATCGCGCCGACAGCGGACGCGGTGCCGAACAGCGTCGCCTGCGGCCCCTTGATCACCTCCACGCGTTCCATGTCGTAGATCGCCTGGTACGATCCGCGCGAACGGGAAATGTCGACGCCGTTGTAATAGAGCGTGACGCGCGGCCCCTGCTGCGCGGAACCGGAATCGGACGTGATACCGCGAATGACGATGCCGGGATTGTTGGCGCTCTGCTCCTGGATGTTGAGGCCGGGAACGTAGTTGGACAGCTCGTCGAGATCGCTGACGCCAAGCTGCTCCATGCGCGCCCCGTCCAGCACGGACATGGTGATGGGCACGTCGATGGCGCGCTGTTCGATCTTCTGCGCGGTGACAAGGATATCGCCTTCCGCCATGCCGGTACCGCCTTGGCCGGGCTGGGCCGCGGCCTGGGCGAATGCCTGCTCGACCGGAAGCGCCGAAGCGGTGAGACAAAGCGAAATTGCGAAAAGCGAATGCGATTTCATTGGGGACCCCCGTGAAAGTGTCGGCGGGCGATTGGGGGACCTGAGTGACGCCATCGTGACTGCCCGTTACAGTCCTGTCTCAATTCCTCTGGATGAAGGCGCGTGCCCGGGGACATCCACGATATGATCGGCGGAACCCCGGCTTGCGCGCTCGGTTTAACGCTGCGTGGACATGTCGGCATCTTTCGCGCGCTCGCGTGACCTGGGGCGGCGCTTCTGGGCGCCGTCCTGGCTCCGATGCCGGTCGCGACCCTTGCGGATTGCATTGCGCGCAGCTGCGCTTTTTCTGCTGGCGCTGCTTGCGATCTGGCTGGTCCTCTTCATCACGAAAGGGCGCTTCCTGAAGCATCCTTTCGAAAGCATGGCTTCATCCGTGCTGGAGCGGGAGGTGGACGTCGGCGGCGAATTCAATCTCTATTTCGCGCCATTCAACGTCCGGTTCATGGCCGAAGACATGCGTATCGCGAACCCCGCATGGGCGGACGCCGAGGATTTTCTTGACGCCGAACTGGTCGACACGCGCATCAGCACTCTTCCCCTGATCTTCGGACGCACCAAGCTTCGCTGGATCGAGTTGAAGGGTAGCCGCATAGCGCTCGAGTGGGACCGGAAAGGCGAGCGCAACAGCTGGACCTTTGGCGACCCCGACACGGCCGCCGAGCCGCTGGAATTGCCCGAAATCCATCGCGGAACGATCAGCGGAACCGAAGTCAGCTATCGCGATCCCCACATGCAGCTTGCAGCGGATATCGGTATCGACACGGTCAAGGCGCAGGACACGCAGTTCGACAGCGATATCCGTTTTTCCGGCGATGGCACCATGCGCGGTCGCCCGTTCACGATCTCGGGCAGCCTGCTCAGTCCGAACGAGACAATCGCAGGCGGGCGCAATCGTCTGGCCCTGCATGCCGAAGGATCGCGGACCAGCGTTGATATAACGGGCACCCTGCCCGGAGCGACCCGGATCGAGGGAGCCGACCTGCGTATCGACGCGCGCGGCTTCGACATTGCGCAGCTATTCGATTTCCTGGGCGTCGCGGTTCCCTCGACACGTGCCTATCGCCTCAGTTCCGCTCTCACCTATGAGGACGAGGAATGGCGGCTGACCGATCTTGGGGGCGAGTTCGGCGACAGTGACATTGCCGGTTCCCTGACCATCGCCATGCCGGACGATCGGCTGAAGCTGACCGCCGATCTTTCAAGCGACACGCTCGACATAATCGATGCGGGGCCGGTTATCGGCTACGATCCGGAAAGGCTGGATCGCCTGGGCGGTTCGGGCGCCATACAGCAGGTGGGAGGCCACCCCCGTGTCCTGCCAGATGCGACGTTGCGCAGCGATGCGATCAGCCGTTTCGATGCCGACATTCATTATCGCATTGCGAAACTGCGCGCCGAAAACCTACCGATCAGCGATATCGACTTGACGCTCGATCTCGACCATTCACTGCTGAAGCTTTCGCCTGTCACGGCGAACCTGGCGGGGGGACAGTTGGCAGCCGATATTGCCGTCGATGCAAGGGGGCGGGTCGTCAACACCGATTACGACATTCGCCTGTCACCGACGCCGATGGGCACGTTGCTGGCGCGGTTCGGCGCCAAAGAAGCTGGCACCACCGGCAAGGTTTCCGCCCGGCTGCGGATGAGGGGGCGCGGCGACAGCCTGCACCAGAGCCTTGCGACAGCGAATGGCCGGATTGCCGTCATCATGCCCGCGGGGACGCTGACCACGGGCAATGTGCAGCTTTCCGAAATCGACATAGGAACCTTCGTCCAGAAGATGTTCGAGGACGAGCTTGACGAGCCGGTCCAGATCAATTGCGGACTGATCGCCTTTACGGTCCGCAACGGTATCGCCGCGGCGGACCCGATCCTTATCGACACCAAGAAGAACGTGATCGTCGGTCGCGGCGGCTTCAGCTTCCGGAACGAGGCGGTCGACCTGGCAGTGCGTGCGGATGCCAAGACATTCAGCCTGTTTTCCGGACAGTCACCGGTTGGATTCAACGGCTGGTTCGCCCAGCCCGCAATCGATCCGATCAGCGGCGATCTTGTCGGCCGCGCCGGCGCGGGGCTGGGCCTGGCCGCCGTGGCCACGCCGGTCGCCGGGTTGCTGGCCTTTATCGATCCGGGCGATGCCAAGGCCGCCGCCTGCGGACCTATCCTGTCAGGCGCACGGGCATCGGCACAAAGGACGGCGAAGGGCAAGCCGCGCGATGACGTGGGACGGGGTACGACGGCCAAATCCGAAAGTGGAAAACAGTCCGACGAGGGTGCGCGGAAGCAGCGCAAGAAATTCCTCGGCATTTTTTGAAAGGAACTGGTCCGTCAACGGATTGGCCGCCTCCGCCACCTTAGCTCTCGCGCTGAACAAGGCCTTAGACAACCATAGCCCTATTGCGCATCGCCCTGTGTCTGTCCGCTCTCCGTCCAACCCCCACCCAGCGCGCGGAAGAGGTCGACCTGCGCCAGGGCGACGGCGCGGCGCGCGGCGGCGTAATCGGCTTCGGTAAGAGCCAGCGTGCGCTGCGCATCCAGGGCATCGAGCGCATCGATCTGGCCGCGGCTCTGACGCGCAAGGCTCACCTTCGCCGCGCGATCCGCCGCGTCGCGCGAGGCGGCGAGCCGGTCTTCGGTCACAAGCGTATTGCGATACGCCGAAAGCGCCGTCTCGGTCTCCTCCAGAGCTTGCAGCACGGTGCCGTCGAACCGCGCGAGATCGGCGTCCGCATCGGCGCGTGCTGTCCCGATCCGCGCGCGCACGGCTTCCTGGTTCGGAAACGCCCACGAGATCAGCGGCCCCAGCAACCATCCCAGCGGTCCCGATCCGAAGACCGGCGCGTTGCCCAGCGCCGTGGTCGATACCGAAGCGCCCAGCGTAATGCGCGGGTAAAGATCGGCCGTCGCCAAACCGATGCGCGCGGTATCGGCAGCCAGTCTGCGTTCCGCGGCCTTCACATCCGGACGCCGCGCCAACAGGGTCCGACCATCGCCGACGGGGATCGGCACGGAAACCTCGGGCGTCGTATGGCGCTGAACCACATCGCCCGGAAGGTCCTGCGGCGTGCGGCCTGTCAGGGTCGCCAGCCGGAACAGCGCGGCATCGCGGCGCGCCTGCAGGGGCGGGATCGTCGCGGCCTGTGCCTCGCGCAATTGCGTCAGGCGCAGAACGTCGAGCTTCTGGTTGAGGCCGCGCTCGAACCGGGCCTGGGTGATGCGTTCCGATCTTGCCAGCAGTTCGACCATGTCCTCGCTAACCGCGATCTGCTGCGCGGCTGCGGCGGCATCGACATAGGCCTGTACCGTGTCGGCGACCACCATCACCCGCACCGCGTCCGCATCCTGGCGCGCTGCCTCCAGATCCGCGCGCGAAGCCTCGATCCCGCGGGCAACGCGGCCGAACAGGTCCAGTTCGTATGCCGCCGCGAATTGACCCGTGATGCGGCGTCCTTCGCGGTCGATGCCGGGCAGTGTCTCGCTTTCCGAAACCCGGCCATAGGTGCCCGATGCCGAAACCGCGGTCTGCGGCAGCGCTTCGCCGCGCGAGCCGCGCAGCGAGGCGCGCGCCCGTTCTATCCGGGCCAGCGCGACACGGATGTCGGTATTCGCGGCCAGCGCGTCCTGTACCAATACGTCCAGCACCGGATCGTCATAGAGCTTCCACCAGTCGCCAACCGGCGCGGCATCTGTGACGCTGGCCGACTTTGCCCCGATGAACGGCGCCCCTGCAGTGGGCGGAATGGACGGTTCGATATGATCGGGACCGACGGTGCACGCGCCAAGCGCGCTAACAGCCAGCAGGGCCGCGACGGTTTTCTTTAGCGGGAACATGGAAAGTCCTTTCACTCCGCCGGGATCGCCAATGGGTCGTGACCCCGCGGCGTTCTCGGTTCGGACGTCCGGCGCCGCAGCGCTTCGGCCAGATTGCGGCACACGACATAGAAGGTGGGGGTGAACAGCAGGCCGAAACCCGTGACGCCCGCCATGCCGAAGAACACCGCCGTGCCCAGCGCCTGGCGCAGTTCCGATCCCGCTCCGCTGGCGATCACCAATGGAACCGCGCCAAGGATGAACGCGAACGAGGTCATCAGGATCGGACGCAGGCGGGTGCGCGCGGCCTGCACCGCTGCCTCCACCGGCGACAGGCCCTGCTCGTCCTCGGCCTGCTTGGCGAACTCCACCACCAGGATGGCGTTCTTCGCCGCGAGCGCGATCAGCACGACCAGCCCGATCTGGGTCAGGATGTTATTGTCCATCCCCCGCAGGTTCACGCCCAGCATCGCCGCGAACAGGCACATCGGCACGATCAGGATGATCGCCAGCGGCAGGGTCAGGCTTTCGTATTGCGCTGCCAGCACCAGGAACACGAACAGCACGGCCATGCCGAAGACGATCCCCGCGGTATTGCCCGCGATCGACTGCTGATAGGCTATGCCGGTCCATTCGGCGCCATAACCCGCCGGAAGCGTGTCCGCCGCGACCTTCTCCATGGTGGCTAGTGCCTGGCCCGTCGAGTACCCTGGCGCGACGCTGCCATCCACTTCGATCGCACGCTGCAGGTTGTAGCGCACCACGCGGTAGGGCCCGGTCTTGTTCTCGAATGTCGCGACCGAACCGATCGGGACCATCGACCCGTTGGACGATCGCGTCTGCAGGTTGGCGATATCGGCGGCCGAATTGCGGGCATCGGCATCCGCCTGTGCAGTGACGCGATAGGTGCGGCCCAGCAGGTTGAAATCGTTGATGAAGGTCGAACCCAGATAGGTCTGCAGGGTCGAGAACACGTTCTGCGGCGGGACGCCCAGCATGTCGGCCTTGCGCCGGTCGATGTAGGCGTGGACGCGCGGCGAACCCCGGTTGAACAGCGTGTAGACCTGCTGCAGTTCGGGCTGGCTGTTGGCCTGGGCCAGCAAGGCCTGCGTAGCCTTCTCCAGCTCGGCATAGCCTTGTCCTGCCCGATCCTCGACGATCATGCGGTAGCCGCCGGGCGGAACGATGCCGTTGATGGTCGGCGGCGGGACGAGGATGATGTTCGCCTTGTCGTAACCCGCCAGCGCTTCCTGCGCTTTGGCCATGATGCTTTCTTCCGTCACGCCCAGCTCGGCGCGCCTTTCGAAGCTTTCGTAGGGGAAATAGATCGCGCCGGAATCGGGCGAGGCGGTGCGCGAGGGACCATTGAAGCCCGCGAACATCACCGCGCCGCGGATACCCTTGCCGGGAAGGATCTTCTCGGCCACCTCGCGCGTCACCTCGTCGGTGCGGGCCAGCGAGGAGCCCGGCGGAAGAAAGATCGCGGCCAGGAAATAGCCCTGGTCCTGCTGCGGAATGAATCCCGCGGGCGTCGCCCAGAACAGCCCCCCGGTCGCGGCGATCAGCGCGGCATAGCCCGCCATCATCCTGCCCGGCCGCTTCACCAGCTTCAGCGTCAGCCGTGAATAGGACTGGCTCATCCGCTCGAACGCGAGGTTGAACCGGTCGCCCGCCCCCTGCAGAGCCCGCCGCCAGCGCGGCGCATCCTCGGCCACACGCTCCTTTTCGCGCAGCAGGATCGCCGCCAGCGCAGGCGACAGGGTAAGCGAGACGATCAGCGAGATCACCGTCGCGGTCGCGATGGTAACGGCAAACTGCTTGTAGAACTGGCCGGAGATGCCGTCGATGAAAAGCGTCGGGATGAACACCGCGCACAGCACCAGCACGATGGCGACCAGCGCGCCGGAAACCTCGTCCATCGATCGCCGGGCAGCTTCGAGCGGCTTGACGCCTTCCTCGATGTAGCGCTCGACATTCTCGACCACCACGATGGCGTCGTCGACGACGATGCCGATCGCCAGGACAAGTCCGAAGAGCGAGAGATTGTTGAGCGAATAGCCTGTCGCCGCCAGCATGATCGCCGTGCCGATCAGCGACACCGGGATCGCCACGATCGGGATCACCGCCGCCCTCCAGTTCTGGAGGAAGACGAGGATGACGAGCACGACCAGCAGCGCTGCCTCGAATAGCGTATGATAGACGGCGTCGATCGACTGACCGATGAACTCGGTCGGATTGTAGATGACCGAATATTCGAGGCCTGCGGGGAAATCGGCGACAAGCGCGTCCATCTCGTCACGCACGGTTTCGGCAGCGTCCAGCGCGTTCGAACCAGGACGCTGCAGCACGGCGATCACGACGGTCGGATTGCCCGAAAGATAGGTGTTGAGCGAATAGTCCTGCGCGCCGAGTTCGATCCGGGCGACATCCTTCACGCGCACCTGCCCGCCGCCGGCATCGCTGCGCACGATGACGTTGCCGAATTCCTCGGGCGTGGTCAGGCGGCCCTGCAGTTCGACACCGACCTGGTAGGCGCCGCTTCCGGCTGCACCGCGATCGAAGGGCGGTTGGCCCAGCGCGCCCGCCGAAACCTGCACGTTCTGCGCTCGCAGCGCCGACACGATCTCGTCCGCCGTCAGGTTGCGCGCGGCCGCCTTGCCCGGGTCGATCCAGATGCGCATGCCATAATCGCGTGCGCCGAACATCTGCACGTCGCCCACGCCGTCCAGCCGGGCGAGCCGGTCCTTCACCTGCGTCAGCGCATAGTTCGACAGATATTCGCGGTCATACGTGCCGTCGGGCGACTGCAGGTTCACGATCATCAGGAAGTCGGGCGATGACTTCCTGGTCACCACGCCCATCGCGCGGACTGATTCCGGCAGCCGCGGTTCGGCGATGGCAACGCGGTTCTGGACCAGCACCTGCGCCGCGTCGAGGTCGGTGCCGATCTTGAACGTGACCGTGATGGTTACCCTGCCGTCGCCGGTCGACTGCGAATCCATGTAGATCATGTCGTCGACGCCGTTGATCTCCTGCTCGATCGGCGCGGCGACGGTATCGGCCACGGTTTCGGCGGACGCGCCGGGATAGGTGGCGGTGACGGTGACGGTGGGCGGCACCACGTCAGGGTATTGCGTCACGGGAAGGCCGATGAAGGCGAGCGCACCCACCACGGTGATCAGCACCGCGATGACGCCCGCGAAAATCGGCCGGTCGATGAAGAACCGGGAAAATCGCATGGGTCTTGTCCTGGAATATCTGGCCCTGACCGCCGGCG
>JAPYSD010000579.1 GCA_029936705.1 Croceicoccus sp.
CGGCACGAACAGCAGGTCGCCCGCGCCCAGGCCCAGCCCGCTGCGATGCACCAGAAGATCGCGCACCGTCATCTCGCGCGTGATCCAGGCATCTTTCATGCGGAATTCGGGCATGTAGTCGATGACGGGATCGTCCCAGGCGACCTTGCCGTCGTCGACCAGTATGGCCAGCCCCGCGGCGGTGAACGCCTTGGTCACCGATCCGATGGCGAAATTGGTGTCGGCGGTAACGGCGACCGGGTCTTCCAGGTCGGTGACGCCAAAGCCCTTGGCAAAGGTCACCTGTCCGTCCTCGACGATGGCGACCGACGCGCCGGGCGCGCCGAACTTGTCGAGCAGCGCATCGACCCGCGCTTCCAGTTCGGCGGGCGGCGCAGCGGCGGCGGGCGCGGTGACAAGGCAGAGGACGAGCGTGACGGGCGCCAGCAGGCGCGGCAGGGTGCGGATCATGACGGTAAGGCCTCCGGAGCGCGGGTTAGGATGCGGTAGCTGCCGATCAGCAGCAGCGGCAGGACGAAGAGGAACAGCATGACATAGCCGAACAGGCCGTAGCCCTGCGCGATCAGATCGACGAGGCCGAGGCGCGCGGCCAGCGTGCCCGAACCGATTACGACCATTGCGCCAAGGCCCAGGCGGGCGAGCGGCGGCAGTTCGCGCCCCCGCTTGCGCGCGGCGGCGGCGGCGCGTTCCTCGAGCGCGTTGACCATGCCGACCCCGGTTTCGAGGAGCGCGATGAAGATCATCCCCTGGAACACGAACGCGAACCAGGCCGCGCCCATCCGGTCCAGCAGGAAGTCGGACGGCAGGGCGACATCGCCGATGGCAGGATAGAACGCGGTCATCGACAGGAACATGACCAGCGCGGGCAGCATGGCGAGCGGCCCCGCCAGCAGCCCCGACACCACCGCGTCGCGCCGCGACGTCTGGTGCCGCAGGAAAGGCAGGATCAACACCGCGCCGATGACATTGTAGCTGGCATAGGTGACGCCGCCCGATATCCAGTCCAGCGGCCAGCTGCTGCCCATAGGCGCCGCGCCCCAGTTGCCGCCGATCGCTCCGCCGAACGCGATCAGCGCCAGCACTAGGAACAGCGCATAGACCGCGTAGATGGCAAGCGAAGAGAAACGGAACATCCGCTCTGCCGCCTCGGTCCCCAGGCTGGCGACTACGATGGTCAGCGCCAGCAGCAGCGCGGTGCCTGCCCATGTCGGCCATGCGAACAGCGCTGCGCCGATCTCTCCGGCGGCGGCGGCCATCACCGCGATCACCAGCACCATGAACAGCACGTAGGCGATCTCGAACAGCACCCATCCTGGGCCGAGCAATTGCTGGAAGAACGCGCGGTAATCGCCCGCGCCGACCTGCCGCGCGAACACGAAGGTCAGGGCGCAGACCACGCTCCAGATGCACATGGCAAGCAGCAGGCCGAGGAAACCGCCCAGCGGTCCGCTGCCCAGGAAGAATTCCGCGATCTCGCGGCCGGTGGCATAGCCGCCGCCGATCACCACCGCCTTGAAGGCGAAACCCGGCAGGACGAGGCGCCGGAACCGGTCGGCCCCGCCTGATTTGTGAAGGGCGGTGCCGCTCACGACCCGATGCAGCTGTCGAGCAGATGCTCGAACATCGCGCCGCCCAGCACCGGGTCGGCGACGGGCAGGCCCAGCCGCGCGGCCTCGCGCTCCATCAGCGCGTGGGCCTCGTCCGGGTCCATCGCGGCGGTGTTGAAGGTCACGCCGCCGCAGCGAATGGCGGGATTCGTGCGGCGGCCCAGCGCGGTGGTCAGCTCGATCACGTCCTCGATGCTGGGCAGGGTGTAGGGGTCGTGGCCCAGGATATGCGTGCGTCCCGGTTCATGACAGACCACGAATACGTCGGGCTGGCTGCCGTGCAGAAGCGCCAGCGATACGCCCGCATAGGCGGGGTGGAACAGCGAACCCTGCCCCTCGATCACGTCCCAGTGGTCGGCGGGGGCGTCGGGCGAAAGCGCTTCTGCCGCGCCTGCCGCGAAATCGACGACCACGCTGTCCAGCGCGATCCCGCCGCCCGAAATCATGATGCCGGTCTGACCCGATGCGCGGAAATCGGCGTCGATGCCGCGCGCCGCCATTGCCCGCTGCAGCGCGAGCGCGGTGTATTTCTTGCCCAGCGCGCAATCGGTGCCGACGGTCAGCAACCGCTTGCCGCTGCGCTTGCGGCCCGTGCCGACCTGAAGGCCAGCAGGCGGCGTGCGAATGTCGATCAGCCGCGCGCCCGACCGCTGCGACGCGGCGCGCAGTTCGGGAA
>JAPYSD010000580.1 GCA_029936705.1 Croceicoccus sp.
TCGCCCAGCATCGCGTAGCTGGCGGTGACGCCGCCCGTGGTCGGGTCGGTCAGCACGACGATATAGGGCAGGCCCGCATCGTGCAGCCGCCGGATCGCCACCGTGGTGCGCGGCATTTGCATCAGCGAAAGGATGCCTTCCTGCATGCGCGCGCCGCCAGCGGCGGTGAATATGACATAGGGACAGCCTGCCTGCACGGCGCGCTCGACCCCTGCGACGAAGGCATCGCCCACGGCCATGCCCATCGATCCGCCCATGAAGCCGAAATCCTGCACGCCCACCACGGCCTTGTGGCCGTCGATCGTGCCTTCCGCGGTCGTCAGTGCGTCGGGATGCGGCGCGCCGGACCGCGCCGCGCGCAGGCGGTCGGCATATTTCTTGGTGTCGCGGAACTTCAGCGGGTCTTCCTTGACCCGGGGGGCGGGCAGGATGGTGTAACCATCGTCCATCACCTGTCCCAGGCGCGTATCCGCCCCGACGCGGCCATGATGCTCGCAGCGCGGACAGACCCATAGGTTGTCCTCGTATTCCTTGGTGAACAGCATCTCGCCGCAGCCGGGGCACTTGCGCCACAGGTTGTCGGGCGTGTCGCGCTTGGGCGCGAACGGCAGGCGCTTGCGGACTTCACTCAGCCAGCTCATCAGACAGTCTCCCTCGCCGCGTGCACGGCATCGGCCAGCGCGGCGGTCAATTCACGGATATGGGTGGGGGCGTCATGGCCGTGCCGGGCCACCAGATCGACCAGCGCCGACCCGACGACCACGCCATCGGCGACGCGCGCGATCGCGCCAGCCTGTTCGGGCGTGCGCACGCCAAAGCCGACGCAGACCGGCAGGTCGGTCGCCGCCTTCAGCCGGGCCACCGCCTCGTCGATGCTGGCCTGCGCGGCCTGCTGCGAACCGGTGATGCCCGCGACCGATACATAATAGAGAAAGCCGCCCGATCCCTCCAGGATCGCGGGCAGGCGCTTGGCGTCGCTGGTCGGCGTGGCAAGCCGGATCGCGGCCAGCCCCTCGGCGCGCAGCGAGGTGCCAAGTGAATCGTCTTCCTCGGGCGGAATATCGACGCAGATCACCCCGTCCACGCCTGCGTCCCTGGCCGCTTGCGCGAACCAGTCCGCCCCGCGCCGCACCATCGGATTGGCATAGCCCATCAGCACCAGCGGAACGTCCGGATGCCGCGCGCGGAAATCGGCAGCGATTTGCAGCACATCGGCGGTGGTGGTGCCCGCGCCCAGCGCGCGCAGATTGGCCAGCTGGATCGCCGGTCCGTCCGCCATCGGATCGGTAAACGGCATGCCCAGCTCGATCACGTCGGCGCCGCCCGCGACCAGCGCGTCGAGATTGGCCGCGGTATCTCCGTCGCCCGCCGTGATGAAGCAGACGAGCGCCGGGTGCGGCCTGGCAAAAATTCGTTTGAAACGGGTCATCAGTTCTTCCCGAGCAGCGTTCGGCCAAGCGCGATGATCAGCGCCGCGATCGCGGCCTCGATCAGGTCGGTCAGCGATACGGCGATCACGCGGTCCAGTATGTAGCGGGTCAGCAGGATCGCCCCGATCAGCGAGGTGAAGAACAGCGCGAAATCGGTCCCGACCCTCGCGACGAGGTTCATATCTCGACCCCCAGCGCCTTCGCCACGGTGAAGATGTCCTTGTCGCCGCGCCCGCACAGGTTGCACAGCACGATCCTGTCCTCGTCCATCTCGCGCGCGCGGTTCACCACGGCGGCGATGGCATGGCTGGGCTCCAGCGCGGGAATGATCCCTTCGGTCCGGCACAGCAGCTGGAACGCGTCCAGCGCGTCCTTGTCGGTCGCGCTGGTATATTCGACGCGTCCGATATCGCGCAGCCATGCATGTTCGGGACCGATGCCGGGATAATCCAGCCCCGCGCTGATCGAGTGACCCTCGGTGATCTGGCCGTCCTCGTCCTGCAGCAGATAGGTCTTGTTGCCGTGCAGGATGCCCGGCGCACCGCCCGCGAGCGAAGCGGCATGTTCCTTGTCCAGCCCGTAACCCGCGGCTTCCACGCCCAGCAGGGCGACGTCCTTGTCGTCGAGGAACGGGTGGAACAGGCCGATCGCGTTCGATCCGCCGCCGATCGCCGCGACGCAGATGTCGGGCAGGCGGCCCACGCGGTCCAGCATCTGGGCACGCGCCTCGCGCCCGATCACCGACTGGAAGTCGCGCACCAGCTCGGGATAGGGATGAGGGCCCGCCGCGGTGCCGATGATGTAGAACGTGTCATGCACGTTCGCGACCCAGTCGCGCAGCGCCTCGT
>JAPYSD010000581.1 GCA_029936705.1 Croceicoccus sp.
GAACAACCTCTGCTTGCCCGGCCGCCCGAAAGCAAGCTGGTCGATCGTCGTCGACAGGCTCGAAGGTCGACCGTCCGACCGTTCGCGCGGGACGCTCATCGACAGCGAAAAGATCCGGTCGGCCCTGGCCGTCCGCTCGATAAGCCGTACCGCTTCACGCACCGATGTGCCCGGCAAAGGCTGCGCGACGCCGGGGACGGCGGGCGGCAGCACCGTCACGGACTCCAGCCGATGCGTGACCAGAACAGGGTCAACCCCTGCCAGGAGAGGAGCGAGATTCTCATACAGTGCGACGCCGGCCATGCCGGTGCCATGGCCGTGGTGATCGGTGGCATTCCACGCCGCGTTGATCGTCAGGCATCGGTCGGCCTCGAGAAACGCTGCCAAGAGGGGATGGGCCCGACGCACGCCGCTATCGAGCACACAGACCCGCGGCGCATCTGCGTCCGGTTCGACAATGCGCTCCAGCAGACGATTTGCCGCGGCCGCTTGCTGACCCGGCGATAGCTCGAGCAGATGCGCCATGAACGACGATGCCGCGCGCAGTTCAGCGACGACCGGAACCTTGCGGATCAACTCACGCAGCTGCCGGCGGGTACAGTGGGCCCGCACCACGATCGCCTCGGGAAACACCAAGTGGCCGCGTTCGATTCCGATGTCGAGCTCCGGCGCCGTGTCGCGTATCCAGTCCTCTGTGCCCGGTCGCAGCCAAAGCTCCCATGCAAACATCTCATCGATTGCCGGCAGATCGTCCTGATCGGTCCACAGGTCACGCAAGGTCGCCGGCCGGATCCGCTCGACCCGGTCGAAGAACTCCTCGTTGCTCGGCCGGTCGCCCACGCCCGGCTCGCTTTCCGCATAGGCCTCGGTGGCCCGCTTGAAGCGATCGGCCTTGGCCGCGCGCATGAATACATTCGCGGTCTGCTTGCCGTCGTCGACCTCGACCGACAGCAGATCGATACCCCGACGGGACGATTCGAAGAACTTGAGCGGCATCGGCGTCGCGCTTGGCGCTTCGAAGCTCAGATAGAAGCCGCGCTCCGCTTCGGGCAGCAGTACCTGCTCGGTGATCCGCTGCGCATTCCGTGCGACAGCCGTTTCGACCGCGCCGACCAACGCCTCGGCGTGCGCTTGACGGTCGCCGCGCTGGACCCGGACAGTCGGCACGACGGGCGAGACACCGCGGAACGGAATGCCGCGGCCCTTACGTCCAACAAAGAGATGCGGATGCTCCGCCATGCCGGCTACAGGAATCCTCGGCTAGATCGAATGACCCTGTCGGCGCTCGGAGAGCGCGCCGACGAGCAGTTCCGAATCCAAACCACCATCATGGTCGAGCACCGCGATCCTTGCTGCATCGGTCGCACCGCGGGCGATGTCGCAATGCGACATGCCCTTGGTTTCCACCATCAACCGGTCCCAATCGAGCCCCTGCAGGTCGAAGGTCGTCAGATTATTCTCGATCACCGCCCGTGCCTGAACTTCGTCGGGTAGCTCGTAACTGAAGATCGCGTCGAACCTGCGGAACAAAGCCTTGTCTAGCAGCTTGGCATGATTGGTCGCGGCAAGGATCAAACTGGTGCTGCGATCTTCCTCAAGGAATTTCAGGAAGGCCGTCGAGATCCGTCGGGCTTCGCCGACATCGTTGGGCGTCGAGCGCTCGGCGCCGAGCGCATCGAGCTCGTCGAACAGATAGACACCGCGATTGTTGGCGATGGATTCGAACACTAGGCGAAGCTTGGCTGCGCTTTCGCCCATGAACTTGGTGATGATGCCGTCAAGTTCGATCGTGAACAACGGAAGCGACAGCTCGCCGGCAAGCGCTGCGGCGGTGCTAGTCTTGCCCGTGCCGGGCGGTCCGCTGAGCAGCAGTTTGCGCCGCGGATTGAGGCCGTGATCTTCGAGTTTCTCGCGTTGGCGCTGCTCCTTGACGATCCGCTTGAGCGCCTCGTCGAGCCGTTCCGGCAGGACCAACGAAGACAGCCGGATGCTCGGGAAGCTCGCCGTCAGAATGCCGGCCAGCTCGCCGCGCGGGCGTACCATCGGAATGGGATCGCGTGTACGCTCGATCGATACCGACTGATTGCGCGCCTCTTCGACAAGTGCGCGCAGCTCATCCGCTACCTTGCTATGGCCCCGCTTGGCTGCGTCGGAAGCCAATTGCAGCGCTACCTGTTCGAAACGACTGCTGTCGCCCCGCGTGTGGCTGCGGACAAGTGAAATGATCTGGGCAGCGCTGGCCACTAATCCCCCCGACGCGGCAGCCAAAAAG
>JAPYSD010000582.1 GCA_029936705.1 Croceicoccus sp.
CGATGGGCCCGATGCTGACCGCCGGCTGACCCATCGTCCCTACGGACAACGCCCGTACGTGGCTGGCCCGCGATCAACGGTTCACAAGTTTCGCTCCTCCGCTTGTGCGCCGATTCCCGCCCCGGCTATGAGCGCAGGACTTATGCATGCCAAGGACCCCACCCAGGATCTGCCCCAGGGCGACGCTTTGCCGGTTCCGGCGGGCGGATCGATCCTGCGCGGTATGCATTTCTATGCGGTGCGCGTTTTCTTCGAGGATACCGATCTGTCCGGCGTCGCCTATCACGCCAATTATTTGCGCTGGTTCGAACGCGCGCGCTCCGATCTCCTGCGCATGCTGGACATCGATCAGCGCGCCGCGCACGAAGCGGGCGAGGGGGCCTATGCGGTCAGCGACCTGGCGATCCGCTATGCGTCGCCGGCGCGGCTTGACGATGACGTGCTGATCGAGACCCGCGCCGCCCAGATCGGGCGCGCATCGTGCAAGCTGAACCAGCGCGCCTGGCTAGGCGCCGTGCCCGGCGAAACCCTGCTGGCCGAAATGGACGTGCGCGTCGGCTTCGTCGCCCCCAACGGCCGCCCGCGCCGCCAGCCGCAGGAATGGCTGCACGCGTTCGAGAATTTCATTGCCCGTTCACCCGAGCAGGGCATATCCGCAACACGGGGTCCTCTCCCCGCAACTTCTCCTGACCCGAAAGCCTGATGTCGATGACAGCAACCGCCCTCATTCTGTCTGCCGCGATTTCGCCCGCCGTGGCGGCGCCAACGCATCTCGATCCGCTGCAACTGTTCCTCGATGCCGGGATCGTCGTGAAGCTGGTGATGGCCGGCCTGCTGCTGGCCTCCGTCTGGGTCTGGGCGATCATCTTCTCGTTCTCGATGAAGGTCGGGCGGCTGGACGCGAAGAACCGCCATTTCGAAAAGAGCTTCTGGCGCAGCGACAATCCCGATGCGCTGATCGCCAATCGCGAGGGCAATCTCCCCTCGCGCAGCGTGGCCGAGGCTGGTCTGGCGGAATGGCGCGCGTCGACCGAAAAGGGCGTTCCCGACCGCGAAGGCACCCGCGCCCGCATGACGCAGGCGATGGACACGGCGGTCACGGCGGAAAGCGACAAGCTGGCGGCCCAGCTCAATTTCCTTGCCACCGTCGGGTCGGTCGCGCCCTTTGTCGGCCTGTTCGGCACGGTCTGGGGCATCATGGAAAGCTTCTTCCAGATCGGCGCGCAGTCCAACACCTCGCTCGCGGTGGTCGCACCGGGCATTTCCGAGGCGCTGTTCGCCACCGCCATCGGCCTGTTCGCGGCCATCCCCGCAGTGATCGCCTACAACCGCTTCTCGCACCGCGTCGGCGTGTACGAGACGCGGCTCTACCGTTTCGCCGACCGGCTGCATGCCTCGCTCAGCCGCGAACTGGAGACGATGTAGATGGGCGCCAGGCTCGCATCATCGGGCAGCAGCGGGCGCGGGCGCCGGGGCCGCCATGGCCGCGCGCCCATGGCCGAGATCAACGTCACGCCCATGGTCGACGTGATGCTGGTGCTGCTGATCATCTTCATGGTCGCCGCCCCGCTGCTGGTCGCGGGCGTTCCCGTCGACCTGCCTGACAGCCAGGCCGATGCCCTCAACAACGAGGACCGGCAGGTCAGCGTATCGCTCGACAGCCAGGGGCTGATCTATATCGACGAGGACCAGGTGCCCGCCGGGGCGTTCGCCGACAGGCTGGCGGCCATTTCTCCGCCCGGTTCGATGAACGTGCCGCCGGTGGTGCTGCGTGCCGATCGCTCTCTCGATTACGGCCGCGTGGTGGCTGTCATGGGGGCGTTGAACGCTGCCGGATTCCGCCAGATATCGCTGGTCACGCACGGTTCATCTGAAAGCCCATAGCCGATGGCGACCATGCGTTCCGCCTCAACACCTTACGAATTGTCCGAAACGTCCGCTTTCGGGCGCGAGGAGCGCGTGGGGCTGGGCATCGCGATTGTCGCCCATCTGGTGCTGTTCGCCGCGCTGGCGTGGTGGGACAGTTCGGAAGAGCCGGTCGCGCTTCCCGACCGCATCTCGGTGACGGTCTCGGACGAGATCGCGCTGGAATCGATCTCGCCCAATCCGATGGCCAATCCGGCTCCTTCGGTCGCGCCCCAGATCGGCGAGGTCCAGCCCGCCGCCGAAGCGATCCCGGAACCCGTGCCCGTCACCGCCGCGCCAATCGAGCGCCCGCGGCCCGCGCCCACGCCGCGTTCCGACCCCACCCCTGCGCCGCAGCCCAAGGC
>JAPYSD010000041.1 GCA_029936705.1 Croceicoccus sp.
GCCCTCGCCCGCTTCTTCTATGCCCTGGGCATCGCTGATCAGGACGATCTTGCCCCCGCGCGCGCGCACCTCCTGCATGTTGGACACGGTCTTTTCGAACAGCGGACCCGACGGCGCCAGCACCACCACCGGCACCAAATCGTCGATCAGCGCGATCGGGCCATGCTTCATCTCGCCGCTGGCATAGCCCTCGGCATGGATGTAGCTGATTTCCTTCAGCTTCAGCGCCCCTTCCAGCGCCAGCGGGTAATCAGGACCGCGGCCCATGTAGAGCACGTCGCGCGCGGGCGCGATCAGGTGCGCCATGGCGGCGATATCGTCATCGTGGTTCAACGCGGCGTTCAGGCAGGCCGGCGCCTCCAGCAGATGATCGACGATCTGCCGCTCCTCGGTTTCGCTCAGCCTGCCCTTCTTCACCGCGAAATGTGCGGCCAGCGCGGCCAGCACAGCCAGCTGGCAGGTGAATGCCTTGGTCGAAGCGACGCCGATTTCCGGCCCGGCATGCGTCGGCAGCAGCAGGTCCGCCTCTCGCGCCATCGAACTGGTGGGCACGTTGACGACGACCGCGATGGTCTGCTCCGCCTGCCTGCAGTGGCGCAGGGCCGCCAGCGTGTCGGCCGTCTCGCCGCTTTGCGAGATGAACAGCGCAAGCCCGCCGGGTTCCAGCACCGGATCGCGGTAACGGAACTCGGACGCCACATCGATGTCCACCGGGATGCGGGCGAACGTCTCGAACCAGTACTTGGCGACCATGCCCGCATAGAAACTGGTGCCGCATGCGACGATGGTGACGCGGTTGATCCCGCGGATGTCGAAATCGATCTGCGGCAAGGCAACCGTCCGTTCCAGCTGGCGGACATAGCTGCGCAGGGTCTGCGCCACCACGGTCGGCTGCTCGAAGATCTCCTTCTGCATGAAGTGACGGTAGTTGCCCTTCTCGATCGCCGCGGCGCTGGCGCCCGACCGGGTCACCGGCCGCTCGACCGGATTGCCGTCCGCATCGAAGATCTGCGCGCCGTCACGAGTGACGATCACCCAGTCGCCCTCTTCCAGATAGGTGATGTCCTGCGTCAGCGGGGCCAGCGCCAGCGCGTCCGAACCCAGATAGGTCTCACCATCGCCATATCCGATGACCAGCGGCGAACCGAGCCGTGCGCCGATCAGCATATCGGGCCACTGGCGGAATGCCATCGCCAGCGCAAAGGCGCCGCGCAGCATCGGCAGCACTTCGCGCACGGCCTGTTCGGGCGACATGCCCTGCTCGATCCGCAGCGAGAGCAGATGAACGACGACCTCGCTGTCGGTTTCGCTTTCGAAGGTGCGGCCCTGCCCACGCAGCTCGTCGCGCAGCGGCTTGAAATTCTCGATGATGCCATTGTGCACCAGCGCGACCTCTGCCGTGGCGTGGGGGTGGGCATTCGCCTCCGTCGGGGCGCCGTGGGTTGCCCAGCGGGTATGCGCGATGCCGACCTCGCCCGGGGCGGGATGGGCGGCAACTTCGCGGGCCAGCGCGGCCAGCTTGCCCTCGGCCCGGCGGCGGATCAGCGCGTTATCGTGGATCGTGCAGATGCCCGCGCTGTCATAGCCGCGATATTCCATGCGCTTGAGCCCGTCGACCAGGCGCTCTGCCACGGGCTGCGTACCCACGATGCCGATAATACCGCACATTGAAAATTCGTTCCTTTTGCCCCGTCAGTGCGGGAAATGCGTGTCGACGAAATGCCGCGTGAATTCGCGCGGATCGGGCGGCGTGCCGCCATTCGCCTTCATGAACTTTATCGCGCCCTTGTCCCACACCTCGCGGATGGCGCGCGGCATGCCGGGGCGGAAATTCATGCGCTGCTCGACGATCGACTTCCAGTCGCCCTCCAGCCCATAGGCCTTGCGCAGCTTGGGCTCCATGTCCTTCAGCGCCTGCTCTGCATCGGCGTGCATGCACCCGGTCGCGGCCAGCACATAGCTGTCGAGCAGCCGCAGGAACGGCTTGCCCGTGTAGCGGTCCGTCACTTCGCTTCCTTCTGCTTCTTTTTCATCGCGTCGTGGAAGCGGTCGGCCCAGCCGGGCTTTACCAGCTGTTCGCCGCGCACCAGCCGAAGCTCGCCATCGCCGACGTCGCGGGTGACCGCGCTGCCGGCCGCGACGATCGCGTCGGCGCCGATCCGGACCGGGGCGATGAGGGCAGAGTTCGAGCCGATGAACGCGCGCTCGCCGATCTCGGTCCGGTGCTTGAAATAGCCGTCGTAGTTGCAGGTGATCGTGCCTGCCCCGATGTTCGCGCCCGCGCCTACCGTGGCATCGCCCAGGTAGGTGAGGTGATTGGCCTTGGCCCCCTCGCCCAGGGTGCTGTTCTTGACCTCGACGAAATTGCCGACCTTGGCGCCCTGTTCCAGCACCGCGCCGGGGCGCAGGCGGGCATAGGGTCCGACCTCGCAGCCCTCGCCGACGCTCGCGCCCTCCAGATGGCTGAAGGCGCGGATCCGGGCGTTGGCCGCGACCTTGACGCCGGGGCCGAAGACGACATTGGGTTCGACCACCACGTCCTCTGCCAGCATCGTGTCCCAGCTGAAGAACACGGTTTCGGGCGCGCGCAATGTCACCCCGTCGTCCATCGCCTCCGCCCGGCGAAAGTCCTGCCACTGCGCCTCGGCATCGGCGAGCTCGGCGCGGCTGTTGATGCCCGCGACCTCGCCCGGCTCGTCGGTTTCGACCACGGCGCAGGCATCGCCGTCGGCGGTTGCCAGGTTGACGATGTCGGGCAGGTAGTATTCGCCCTGCGCGTTGTCGTTGCCCACGCGGTCCAGCAAGGCGAACAGCTCCTCGCCCCGGACCGCCATCACGCCCGAATTGCACAGGGTGCAGGCGCGCTCCTCGTCGCTCGCGTCCTTGTGCTCCACCATTTTCGCGATGCGGCCATCGCCGTCCGCGATGATGCGGCCATAGGTGCGGGTGTCGCCGGGGCGAAAGCCCAGCACCACGGCGGGCGGTGCGTCGCCGGCATGAAGCCGCCGCTGCATCGCCTGCATCGTGGCGCTGCGCAGGAAGGGCACGTCGCCGTACAGGATCAGCACGTCGCCCGCAAAATCCGCCAGCGCTTCGCGCGCCTGCAGCACCGCGTGGCCGGTGCCCAGCTGCCGGTCCTGCACCGCGAACTCGGCCTTGCCCTTCAGCGCGTCTTCAACCTGTTCGCGCAGATCGCCGGTGACGACGATGAAGCGCGACGGGTTCAGCGCGGTGGCGCTGGCCATCAGGTGCTCTATCATCGGGCGGCCCGCGATGGGGTGCAGCACCTTGTGCAGCGCGCTTTTCATGCGCGTTCCCTTGCCCGCGGCAAGGATGATGACGGCAAGCTCTTTCGTTTCTGTCACGGCGGTCCCGGTAATTCGATGGGCGGTAGGTTCGCGGGCAGGCTTGCCAGCAAATGGTTGCGGTTTCCATATGTGCAAGGCATGCGCACACAGGCAATGTCCGAACGCGCCAACCCTGCCATCCGTTTCGCCGTCGTCGGTTTCGACCTCGACGGCACGCTGCTCGATACCGCTCCCGATATCGCGCTGGCCCTGAACCACGCCTTGCAGACGGCGGGCCGGCCCGCGCTGCCGCTGGACGAGGTGCGCCCGATGATCGGCGGCGGGGCCAAGAAACTGCTGGCCAAGGCGCTGGGCGGCGGAGACCGCGTGCCTTCGGACGAGCTGGACCCGCTCTACCAGGTGCTGCTCGACCATTACCGCGCGCATATCGCGGTGGAGACGCGCGCCTTCGACGGGCTGGACCGCGCACTGGACGCGCTGGCAGGGCGCGGCATCCGGCTGGGCGTCGCGACCAACAAGCTGGAGGACCTGGCCGTGCGCCTGCTGCAGCAGATGGGATTGGCAGGCCGGTTCGACTGCATCGTCGGCGGCGATACGCTGGGCACCGACCGGGCGAAGCCAAGGCCCGACATGCTGCATCACCTGGCGGAGCGTTGCGGCGGCGGCGCCATGGCGTTCGTTGGCGATTCGGCCTTTGATGTCAGGGCAGCGCAAGCGGCGAACATGCCCGCCATCGCGGTCAGCTTCGGCTATCCGGGAATGCCGGTCGAGGAACTGGGCGCGGACCGGGTCATCGACAGCTACGACGAACTGTTGCCCGCACTCGCAGCATTATAGCAGTCCGGTTGACACAGGCGACACGTCCTACAACGGCTGTCACCTGCCCCGAACCCGCGGAAATAGGCGGGTTTCGCGCCTTAGGTTGACACCATGGGGTACGGCGAGAAATTCACGTATGCAAAGAGCCTGCACGCCGGAACGCGCGCCCGATGCCATGGCACCGGCGCGGCGTGTAGGACAGCGCAATCGGTGGGTGCGTCAGCCCGGCTGGCGGCGTGCGAAGGGGCCGTTCAGGCGGACGATGGTCCAGTTGAGGATGGCGGCGAAGCTGACCCAGGCGAGATAGGGGACGATCAGCCAGCTGGCGAGGACCGACCAGTCGCGCAGGAACACGCAGAGCGAGAGGACCGAGAGCCACAGGAAGGGCACCTCGATCAAGGCCCAGTCGGGGCGGCGCAGGTTGAAGAACAGCGGGGACCACAGGAAATGGCACACCCCGTTGACGAGGTAGAGCGCGATCAGCAGGGCCGTCTGCCCGCTGGCCGCCGCGGCGTCCCAGCTGAGCACGAAGGCCCATGCGGCCAGCCCCAGGATCACCGTCCAGGCCGGGCCGAACAGCCAGTCGGGCGGCTGCCAGCTGGGCTTGTTCAAGGCGCGGTACCATTCGCCGATGGTCGTCAGCAGCCCGCCGCCGATCAGGAGGACCAGCGCCCAGATGACGGCGAACGAGATCGGAAAGGCCATGCCCGGTCATAGGCCGAAGCGATCCCGCTGGCAAACGCTGGCGCAGGCTGTCGCTGCCGGATTGCACTGGATCGCGGCGGGGCGGCGTCTTACTGCCGGTGGGTCAGACCGCATGGGGGCCAATGCCGCATGGAATACGCATACCGGCAGGAAACGATTCTCGCCGCCGAATTCGCCGCGATCCTGGAACGCTCGGGACTGGCGGCCAGGCGTCCGTCGGGCGATCACGCGCGGCTGCAGCGGATGATCGACCAGGCCGATCTGATCGTGACCGCGCGGACGGGCGATACCGGGTTGCTGGTCGGCATCGCGCGGTCGCTGACCGACTGGTCCTATGCCACCTATCTTTCCGACCTGGCCGTCGATGCGGCGCACCAGCGCAAGGGCATCGGCCAGAGGCTGATCGAGGAGACGCGCCGGATCGCGGGCGAGGAAACCGCCCTGCTGCTGATCGCGGCGCCCGATGCGGAGCGCTATTACGACGGGATCGGCATGCCGCGCAGCGACCGCGCCTTCCTCTATCCCCGGGCGCGCTAGTCCTCGACCACCTTGAGCAGGCGGCGTTCGAGCAGCGAGAGCACGCCCGCGAGGTCGTGGCCGCGTTTCAGCACCTGCCCCGCCTCGCCGAACAGGGTCCACATGCCTTGGCGGTTTCGCAGCGCAGGACATTTCTCAATCCGGACCTGCGGGCGTTCGGCGGCGCGGCGAAAGGCGGAGAAGCTGGCGGCGTCCTTGCCGAAATCCATCGCGTAATCGCGCCACTGGCCCGCCGCGACCATGCGGCCATAAAGGTCGAGAATGCGGTTCAGTTCAAGCCGGTCGAAGCCGATCTGCTGCACCGCCGAGCGGCCCGAACGGTGCGGAAGGGGGACGACATTGTTCACACCGCGCCCTTTCCGAAGAGACGCATTACCGGCTCACTCATCCGTTGCCGACCTCGTCATGGCGTTCGTCATGGCCGGGTTCTGTCCGGTATTCGTGCAGCCCGCGCTCGCTTGCCGGCGCGCCCTTGCGCGGCATCGGCAGCGGCCCCTGCCCCTCGGCCGCGCGCAGGCGGTCGATCTCGGCCTTGAGCGCGGCGATCTGTTCTTCCAGCTCGTCCACGCGGGGCATCACGGGTTCGCACGGGTCCTTGCACGGCGTGCCATAGGGCATGAACTGCCGCTGGTAGGTTTCCGCCGCCACCAGCGTCGAGCGGGCCTTCTGCCCGATCATGGTCGCGCCTTCGGGCACATCCTCGATCACAACGGCCGCCGCGCCAATGCGCGCGCGCTGCCCGATGGTGACGGGGCCGATGATCTGCGCGCCCGACCCGACGATCACCCCGTCGAGCAGCGTGGGGTGCCGCTTGCCCGGAATGCCGTTGGTGGGATTGGTGCCGCCCAGCGTGACACATTGATAGATCGTGACATTGTCGCCGATCTCCGCCGTTTCACCGATGACGGAAAAGCCGTGGTCGATGAAGAAATTGCGCCCGATCCGCGCACCCGGGTGGATGTCGATCGCGGTCAGGAAGCGCGCGGTATGGTTCACCATGCGGGCCAGGAAGAACATGCCCCCGCCGTACAGCCAGTGCGCGATGCGGTGCATGCCAAGCGCGAGGACACCGGGATAGAGCAGCACTTCCCAGCGCGAGCGGGGCGAGGGATCGCGGTCCGCCACGGAATCGAGATAGGCGATCAGCCGTTCAAACATCGCTTCATTCTCGCACTTGCCGCGCCCTATCGCAAGAAGGGCCTGTTTCGCCGGGGGTCAGAGCAGGTCGCCCTGCTCGCCCATGCCGCTGCCGCCGAGGTTGTCCAGCGCCTCGCGCCAGACGGCCAGGGTTGCGGGGATCTTGCGTTCGAGGCCGATGCGGTCGATTTCCGCGACCAGCGCCTCTATCCCTGCAAAGCTGCGCGGTGCGCGCGGTACGAGATAGGTGGTGGCCCCGTCGGCCAATGCAAGTCCGCGCGCCTCGGCATGGGCCTCGATCAGCCCCTCGACCATCGCGTCGCCGGGCGCATCGATGCGCAGGTTCAGCGCCGCCCCCAGCCGCGAGCCGAGGTCGGGGAGCGCGACCTGCCAGCTGGCGGGAACGGGCGGGCCCACGATCAGCAGCGGGCGGCGCCCTTCCTGCGCGCGGTTCCAGCGGTGGAAGATCGCGTCCTCGTCCAGCGCTTGCGCGTCGTCGATCGCATCGCCCAGGCCGCTTTCGGCAAACCAGCGCGCGATCAGCGACTTGCCGGAGCGCGGTTCGCCCCACAGCAGCGCGGTGCGGAACGGCCAGCTGTCCGCGTGGCGGCAGGCTTCGAGCACGCCTTCGTTCGCGGGGGCGACGACGATGCGCGCCGTGCCGCCCTGCCGGGTCAGCGGCAGGGGAATCTGCCGGGCGAAAGGCTTGCCGGTCGAAGGCATGGCCGCCCGCCTAGCGCGAGATCCGCAGCGCGTCGGCCCCTTGCGTGACCTGCCAGCCGCGTGCGCGCAGGGCCTGCGCCAGCGCGTCGAGATCGCCCGCATAGCCCACCTGCAGCACCGAGGTGCCGCCGATGGCGAGGCTGCCGACCACGGTGCCCGACACGCCGGGGGTTCCGTTGATCCCGGTCAGCGCCGCGTCGAGCGAAGCGGGATCGGGCGTCGCGACCTGCACGGTGAAGCGCGCCGCGGTCGCCGCGGGCGGCGGTGCGGTGGGCTGCGGCGCGGGGGCCGCGGTGCCGGGCTGCGGCGCGGGTTCCGCAGGCGCGGTGGGCGCGGCCTCGCGGGTCAGCGCCTCGAGCAGGGCTGGGTCGATGGTCGCTTCCTCGACGTTCAGCGTATTGTCGACGCGCAGGCGGCCGCTGGCCATCGCGTCGGCATAGATGCCGTCGATGCGCACCACCGCGCGGTCCAGCATGGCGGCCAGCTCGGTATCGTCGGCCGCGGTCATGGTGAAGCTGCCCAGAAACTCGTTGTCGGGGCCGTGGCGCGCGGTGAAGGTGCCGACCACCGGACCGCCGGGCCACTGGCGTTCCAGCCGGGCCATCGGGATCAGCACGTCGGCGGCGCCGAATTCGTCGAGGATGTTGCGCCACCAGCTGCGGCTGCGGCGGCCCGCCTGTCCGGCGTTCAGCAGCAGCGATTCGCCGCCCGCGCCGAAGGGACGCACGTAATCGACCGGGCTGGAGCCGGTGCGGAACTGCGCCCAGGCGCGCTGCCACGGGGTGCGGTGCTCATACAGCTGCGCGACGCCGCCCGAATAGGTCACGGGCAGCACCAGCATGGGGGCGGAGCGGACCAGCGCATCGCTTTGCCCGAACAGCTCGCCCGCCCGCGCGCGGTCGAAGATCACGCCCAGTTTCGCGACATAGCGGCGCGGGCCGATCTCCTCACGCTCTACCACCACGGCGGAGACCATCTGCGCCAGCCGCGAATCGGGGACCTGCGGTGCCTCCGCGCCGCCGTGGGTGCGGGCGTAGAGCACCTCCCACGCCTTGCGCTGGGCCTGCAGCCAGCCGTTGGTGCGGGCTTCCTCGGCCGATTTGCCGGTGGCGTTGACGGTGATGCCGTCCACCTCGAAATCGCCGCTGCTGGCGATGGGGGCGATGCCGCGCTCGCCCTCTACCTGCGCGGCGACGCGCCATCCGGCCAGCGCCAGCGCCGCCAGCAGCAGGGCGGCGGCCACGGCGCGCCAATGCGCGGGCCGGACACGAGCAACGCGATCACGAAGAGGGCGCCGGACCGGAATCGAGAGGGAAACGGGCATATCGGAAAGGGGCTTAGGGCGGCCTAGCGGCTGCGCACAAGAAGCTTGTTGGCGTTCATGCCCGCTTCTTTGCCGAAATGGCCGTGGAAATCCAAGCCGGAAAGCGATAGGCGCTGCCGCTTGGCCGGTGCGTTGCTGCGTTGCAGCCGCATCACAGGCGACGATCTGGGCAGACGACGATCCGGGACATGCGATGAACGACAAGAGCTACAGCTACGAACAGGCAGGCGTTTCGATCGCCGCGGGCAATGCGCTGGTAAAGGCGATCGCCCCGCTGGCGAAAGCGACCGCCCGCCCCGGCGCGACCAGCGAGCTGGGCGGTTTCGGCGGGTTCTTCGATCCCCGGGCGGCGGGCTATGCCGATCCGCTGCTGGTCGCCGCGAACGACGGCGTGGGCACCAAGGTGAAGCTGGCCATCGACCACGACCGGCACGACCACATCGGCATCGATCTTGTCGCCATGTGCGTCAACGACCTGATCGTGCAGGGCGCGGAGCCGCTGTTCTTCCTGGACTATTTCGCGACCGGCAAGCTTGAGAACGGCGTCGCGACCCGCGTGGTCGCGGGCATCGCCGAGGGCTGCAAGCAGGCGGGCTGCGCGCTGATCGGGGGCGAGACGGCGGAAATGCCCGGCATGTACGCGCCCGGCGACTATGACCTGGCGGGTTTCTGCGTCGGCGCGGTGGAGCGCGGCGAGCAGCTGACCGGCGACCGGGTGGCGGACGGCGACGTGCTGCTGGGGCTGGCGAGTTCGGGCGTGCATTCCAACGGCTATTCGCTGGTCCGGCGGCTGGCGGCGGACAAGGACTGGAAGCTCGACCGTCCGGCGCTGTTCGATCACGACACGCTGCTGATCGACGCGCTGATCGCGCCGACGCGGATCTATGTGAAGACACTGTTGCAGCCGATCCGGGCGAGCCGGATCCACGCGCTGGCGCATATCACCGGCGGCGGCCTGCTGGAAAACGTGCCCCGCGTCCTGCCCGAGGGGCTGCACGCCCATATCGACGCGGGCGCGTGGGAGCAGCCGCGCTTGATGGCGTTCCTGCAGGCGCAGGGGCATATTGAGCCGGAGGAGATGGCGCGCACCTTCAATTGCGGCGTGGGCATGGTGCTGGCGGTAGCGCCGGAGGAGGCCGAGGCGCTGAGCGCCGACCTGCAGGCGGCGGGCGAGACCGTTTACCGCATCGGCGATATCCGCGCAGGCACGCGCGGCTGCACCGTGTCGGGCAAGGCGGGCGGATGGTCGGCCAAGGCGGACTGGACCGCGACGCACACCCAGTAATCGGTTGAACCCCGGCGAGGATGCGTCAGAACGCGCGGCCTACGGCGGCGCCGAAGACGAAGGCATCCTCGCCGTCCGAGAAATCGTAGTGAACCTGCGGCGCGAAGGTAAAGCCGCTGCCCAGTTCGAATTCGTAGACCGTGCCGATCCGGCCCATCAGGAAGCTTTCGCCATCGGCGAATTCGACGCCGGGGCCAAGCTGCACCGCGAAACCCTGCCACAGGTGCACGTCGGCAGCGGCGATCAGCGTGGTCGAATTGATTTCGCCGAACGCGTGTTCCGCCACGAAGCCGACGCCCAGCCGCTGGCTGAGCCGGTATTCGTAGTCGAGGCCCAGGGTGAAGGCGCTCTCGTCCTCTCCCCTGATGTCGGTCGCGGCGATCACCAGCGAGACATGGTGCGGCCCTTCCTCCTCGCCCGCTTCCTCTTGCGCATGGGCAGGCATGGCCAGGCCGAGCGAACCCGTGGCGAGCGAACCCAGGGCGATTGCAAGGCGTGCGAGGCGCATCGGGCCGTCCTTTCCGTGACGCCGCGGCTGCGCGGCCCCGTCATGGTCAGGGCAATGGCGGGCAGCGCCTATCGGGAGCGGACAGGGCCTGGCGCGGGGGGAAACCCCGAGCGGGCTGCTATTCCGCCCGTTCCTTCACCGGGCGGGGCACGCCCTCGACATCCTCGCCCAGCGTGTCGCGCAGATAGACCTCGCGCACGCCGACGAACATGACCACCAGCAGCGCGCCCGCGAAGAACAGGCCATAGACGCCAAAGACCGCGCCCGCGCCCAGGATTACGAACAGGGTGAGCGCGGGCGGGATGTTCACCACCTCGCGATTGACCAGCGGGGTCAGCAGCCATGCTTCGACCACGCGCACCACGACGAAGCCGATCAGCGCATAGGCCAGCACGTTGCCCCCCTGCGCGGCGGCGATGCCGATCGCGGGCAGCATGGCCAGCGCGGGGCCGACATAGGGCACGAATTCGCTGATCCCGCCCAGCAGGCCCAGCGCGATATAATTGTCGACCCCCGCGACATAGAGCGAGAAGCCGATCATCACCGCCATCACGCTCATCGTCAGGATCTTGGCCTTGAGCCACAGGCGCAGGGCCAGGCTCATCTCGCCGATGGCGCGGCGCATCGCCGGGCGCGCGCCCGGCGGGGTCAGCAGCAATATGCCGCGCTTGTACGGGCCGGTATCGACCGCAATGAACATCGCGCCGATCAGCACGATCAGGAAGTTCAGGGCCACCTCGCCCGCGCCCGTGGCAAGATCGCCCAGCCGGTCGGCGATGGTGCTGCCCGCCAGCGCGGCCTGCGCGGCGCGGACGACCGCCTCGCCCACCGCGGTCTTGGACAGCGCGGCCTCAATTGCGCTGATGGTCTCGGGCAGGTTGTCGATCATGCCCGCCAGCTGCGTGCCGAACTGCACCGTCAGCAGGTAGCCCATCAGCCCCAGCAGGCCGAGGCAGGTGGTGATACCCAGCGCCAGCGACAGCCCGCGATGCCTCACGCCGATCCGGCGATAGAGCGATGCCGTCGCGCGAAACGCCGCCGCGCCCAGGATCGAGCCGAACGCCAGCATCAGCAGATGGCCCGCGCGCCAGAAGATGACCAGCAGCGCCGCGACCGCGATCAGATAGGCCAGCCGCCGCAGGAACGCGTGGTCTTCGGGCCGTGGACGAAAAATCGGGTTCATCACCGCGGCGTCACCGCCGGGGTGGGCGAAAGCCTGTGGGAGGGCGCTTGCCCCGTCCTGTGCGCGGCAATAGGAAGGGGCGGCGCGCATGGCGCGGTTCTGGGTTCGGGCAGCAGCATTGTTTCAGCAAATGATCTTAGGCGACAGGCCGTTCCTGTCCATCGGCAAATGAGCACCGCCGACAATCGGCCAAGGGCGCGGGTCGCGGTGCTGATCAGCGGCACGGGCAGCAACATGGCCGCGCTGCTCTATGCCAGCAGGCGCGCCGATTGCCCGTACGAAATCGTGCTGGTCGCCTCGAACAATCCGGATGCGGGGGGCTTGGCGCTGGCCCGCGCCGAGGGGGTCGCGACCTTCGCCCTGCCGCACAAGGGGATGAAGCGGCCCGATCATGATGCCGCGATGGACGCCGCCATCCGCGAGGCGGGGGCGGATTACGTCGCGCTGGCGGGTTACATGCGGATCCTGACCCCCGAGTTCGTGGGCAGGTGGGAGGGCCGCATGGTCAATATACACCCCTCGCTGCTGCCGAAATACAAGGGGCTGGACACGCATGCCCGCGCGATCGAGGCGGGGGACAGCCATGGCGGCTGCTCGGTCCACCTGGTCACGGCGGAGCTGGACGACGGTCCGATCCTGGGCCAGATCCCGGTCGCAATCCTGCCCGGCGATACGCCCGGCACGCTGGCTGCACGGGTGCTGTTCGCCGAGCATCAGCTCTACGCCCGCGCGCTGGAGGAGCTGGTCAGCCGCCCCTACCGCGCCGACTGGCTGCTGGAGCGGGTTAACGCCATCGCGCTGGCCCTGCCCGAGGCGGAGCGGCGCGAATCGCATGGCAGCCCCGCGTGGCACACGGGGGGGAAGAGCGGGAAGTTCTTTGCCTATTTCAATGACCAGCATCACGGCGAGCCGCATGTCGCCGTGCTGGTCAAGACGTCCGGCCCGGACGAGCTGGCCGCGATGGTCGCGCGCGATCCCGGGGTGTGGTTCCGCCCCGCCTATTACGGGGCAAGCGGCTGGGCGGGGCTGATCCTCAACCGGCCGGGCGTGGACTGGGACCATGTCGCCGAATGGGTGGAGCGCAGCTGGCGCGCGGCGGCGCCGAAGCGGCTGGTGGGCCTGCGCGGCG
>JAPYSD010000583.1 GCA_029936705.1 Croceicoccus sp.
TCGAACAGGCGGTCCCGCTGGCCGAGGCGCTGGTGGCAGGCGGGCTCCCCTGCCTTGAAGTCACGCTACGCACGCCCTGCGCGCTGGACGCCATCCGCGAGATGGCCAAGGTCCCGGGCGCCATCCTGGGCGCGGGCACGGTGCTGAACCCCGAACAGCTTGACGCGGTGGTCGAGGCGGGTGCGAAATTCGTCGTCTCGCCGGGACTGACCGAGAACCTCGGCAAGGCCGCGATCGCCAACGACATCGCCTTCCTGCCCGGCATCGCGACCAGCGCGGACATCATGCGCGGGATGGACATGGGGCTGTCGCACTTCAAGTTCTTCCCGGCCGAGGCGAATGGCGGCCTGCCTGCCCTGAAAGCCCTGGCCGCGCCCTTCCACGAGGCGCGCTTCTGCCCCACGGGCGGCGTCTCGGCGAAGAACGCGCCCGAATATCTGGCCCACCCCTCGATCCTGTGCGTCGGCGGCAGCTGGGTCGCACCCGGCGACGCGATGCCCGCGGGCGGCCCCGTCGACAAGGCGCGGATCGAGGCGCTCGCGCGGGAGGCCGCCGCGCTGCCGCGCTGAATATTCCTACCCCCCCTTCCCTTCCCCGATCCGGAGAAAGCCATGACCCCTGAGATCGAAGAGCTGAACGAGAGGCTGCAGGTCCTGCACCGCCACACGCAGGACACGCCGATCTACAACCCGGTGTTCCAGCTTGGGCTGGAACTGTCGCGCGACCTGGAAGGGGGGCGCAAGTCGCTGAAGGACATCGACGGCCTGGTCAGCGCGCTGGAATGCGAGGGACTTAAGGCCCGCGCGCAAAAGCTCGACCGGATGCTCACGCCGATCGATACGAAGCAGAACCTGGCTCCGTTCGCGGTTCGCGATGGCGACGATTTAGACAGCTTCGCGCAGCGCTGGGCGGATCCGATGATCCATGTCGTGTTCACCGCGCACCCCACCTTCCTGCTGACGCCGGTACAGTCGAAGGCGGTGGCCAAGGCCGCCAGCAGCGGCGACGTGGACAGCGACACCGCCTGCGTCGCCCCGCACGAGCGTACGCAGATCACGCTGGATTCCGAACATGACGCCGCGATGCAGGCGATCAGCCGCGCGCAGGCGGCACGCGACCGCGCGGTGCGGGCGATCTACCAGTCCGCCAGGGCGAAATGGCCGGACGACTGGAAGACACTGCGCCCGACACCGGTGCGCTTCGCGACCTGGGTCGGCTATGACATGGACGGCCGCACCGATATCGGCTGGAACACCTCGATCCGCTATCGCCTCGCCGAAAAGTCGGAGCGGCTGGCAAGCTATGCCGCCACGCTGGCGGGCATCGCGCCCGACCTGTCGGCAAGGCTGGTCAACGCGGGCGAGTTTGCCGGGCGCATGGCCGCGCTGTTCGGCAAGGACATGTCGGACCCCGCCGCCCTGTCGCATGCCGCCAACTCGCTGACCGCGAACAGCGATGACAAGATGACCAGCCTTGGCCCCATCGTGGCCGAACTGGAAAAGCGCGCCGAGAGCGAGAGCGACGACGACACCGCCACCGAGCTGCTGACCGCCGCCGCCGCGATGCGCGCCGATGGCCTTGGCATGGGCTGGGTGCATTTCCGCGTCAATTCCAGCCAGCTGCAGAACGCGATCCGCCGCCGCGTCGATCCGGAATCCAAGCTCGACATCGCCAGCCAGGCCGCGCTGAACGCGATCCGCAGCGGGCTCGAGGCGATCGAGCCGCTCGACGCCAATTTCGCCGCGCTCGCGATCGAGAGCAGCACCGCGATCCGCCAGTTCCTGGCGATGCAGCAGATCCTGCGCCACATCGACGCGGACACGCCGATCCGCATGCTGATCGCCGAATGCGAACAGCCGCAGACCGTGCTGGCCGCGCTCTATTTCGCCAAGCTGTTCGGGGTCGAGGACAAGATCGACGTGTCCCCCCTGTTCGAGACCGAGACCGCGCTCGAACACGGCGGCCGCTTCCTCGACGCGCTGCTGGCCGAGGACGCGTTCCGTGACTACGCGAAGAAGCGCGGACGCATCGCGATCCAGACGGGCTTTTCCGATGCGGGCCGTTTCGTCGGGCAGATTCCGGCCGCGCTGGCGATCGAACGCCTGCAGGGCCGCCTGGCCGAGGCGATGGAAGCCAACGAGCTGACGGATGTCGCCGCGCTGATCTTCAACACCCACGGCGAAAGCATGGGCCGCGGCGCGCACCCGGTATCGATGAAGGACCGGCTGGAATGGCCGCTCTCCCCCTGGGCACGG
>JAPYSD010000042.1 GCA_029936705.1 Croceicoccus sp.
GAGCTGGGTGTCCGAACGCAACCTCGTCTCCGCCATCTCGAACGCGGGCGGCTTTGGCGTGATCGCCTGCGGCGCGATGACGCCCGAACTGCTCGATGCCGAGATTGCCGCGACGAAGACCATGACCGACAAGCCGTTCGGCGTGAACCTCATCACCATGCACCCGCAGATCATGGAGCTGATCGAGGTGTGCAAGAAGCACGCCGTCGGCCATGTCGTGCTGGCAGGCGGCCTGCCGCCCAAGGGCAGCGTGGACGCGATCAAGGCGGGCGGAGCCAAGGTCATCTGCTTCGCCCCCACGCTGGCACTGGCAAAGAAGCTGCTGCGCTCCGGCGCGGACGCCATGGTGATCGAGGGGATGGAGGCCGGCGGCCACATCGGCCCCGTCTCGACCAGCGTGCTGGCGCAGGAATTCCTGCCCGAACTGTCCGCCGACCATCTCGTCTTCGTGGCAGGCGGCATCGGCCGGGGCGAGGCGATCGCGGGCTATCTGGAAATGGGCGCGGCGGGCGTGCAGCTGGGTACGCGCTTCGCCGCCGCGACCGAGAGCATCGCCCACCCCGACTTCAAGAAGGCGTTCTTCCGCGCCGGTGCCCGCGACGCGGTCGCCAGCGTGCAGGTCGATGCGCGCCTGCCGGTCATCCCCGTGCGCGCGCTGAAGAACAAGGGGACCGAGGCGTTCACCACCAAGCAGCGCGAAGTCGCGGGCCTGCTGGACGGCGAAGGCATCGCCATGTCGGAAGCGCAATTGCAGATCGAGCACTACTGGGCGGGCGCGCTGCGCCGCGCGGTCATCGACGGCGATATCGAAAACGGATCGCTGATGGCGGGCCAGTCGGTCGGCATGGTCAAGCAGGAAGAGCCTGTCGCCACCATCATCACAAGCCTGCTGGACGAGAGCGAGGCCGCGCTGACGCGGCGCTGACGCCCTTGCCCATCTGGGCGGTTGCGTCCGCCCTGCCAGCGCCTATCCTCACGGCCCGACGGGTGATGTAAGGAGAATGCCGATGTGCGACCAACGCCAGCTTGCCGAAATGGCGAAGACGTCAGGCGCGATGAACCGCCGCAATTTCACCGCCATGGGCGGCGCGGCGCTGCTGGCGGGCTGCGCATCGCCGAACGAAGGCGCCAACGCGCAAGAGACTGCGGCGTCCGGTCCGGGCGCCGCATCGGGTGTCACGCGGACCGAGGTGTCGATACCGACCCCTGCCGGAACCGCCGACGCGACCTTCTATCACCCGGCCGATGGCAAGCACCCCGCCATCATCATGTGGCCCGACATCGCGGGCGTGCGCCCCGCCTCGCAGCAGATGGCCGAGCGGCTTGCGGGCGAAGGCTATGCGGTGCTGCACCCCAATCCCTATTACCGCTCGGTCAAGGGCCAGCAGTTCGCCGATTTCGCCAGCTTCATGAACGAGGAGGGCTTTTCCAAGGTCGGCCCCTGGCGCGAGCAGAACACGCCGCAAGCGGTGATGGCCGACAGCAAGGCGTTCGTCGCCTGGCTCGACGCGCAGGACGCGGTCGACACCGCACGCGGCATCGGCGCGAACGGCCACTGCATGACCGGATCGTGGACCTTCTACGCCGCCGCCGCGGTGCCCTCGCGCGTGAAGGCCGCGGCCTCGATGCACGGCGGCGGGCTGGTCACCGATTCCCCGCAGAGCCCGCACCGGATCATGCAGGCGGGCACGTCCTACCTCATCGCGATCTCGCAGGACGATGACGCGAAACAGCCCGGCGCCAAGGACGCCCTGCGCGCAGCCGCGAACGAGGTCGGCGCGAAGGCCGAGATCATCGTCTATCCCGCCGACCACGGCTGGACCGTGCTCGACAGCCCTTCCTACGACCGGGCCGAGGCGGAAAAGGCGTGGGCGCAGATGATGCAGCTATTCGCCGGGTTGTAAGGCCAGCGAGCGGAGCGGGGCGCGGCATGCATTGAGGTTTAGGCGGGCCGGGCGCCGGAGACGGTCGCGCTCAGCGGCCATGCTCGCTGATGCGCACGATTGCCGGGTCCCGGCACTCGCGTTTCGCGGTTCGAATGTCCCGAAACCGCTTGAGCGCGAGGATAAGGAACAGGCCACCCCCACCCAGACCCAGCCCAAGCCGGGTGGCATCACCGTCTGTAAAGCCCCGGTAGGCATACCAGACCATACCGGCGGCAAGCAGAAGCATCGCCCATGGGTAAAGACCGAGCCTGTCGGTGTAGGCCGTCTTCATGCGCGCTCCATTGCCATTCCGCAGCCTAGCCTTGGGGGACTCGATCCGGCACTTGAGCACGAGCAGGCCCATATCCGCAATCGGATCGCACCCGGCCAGCCCCTCACCTCGCCAGCGCCCACGCGAACAGCACGACCGCGCCCGCGCCCAGTGCGCCCCTGACGGCGTGCTGCCTGCCCCACTGGACCAGCATCGCGCGGCTTTCGGCGCCGGCCTGCCCCTCTGCCAAGGCCATCAGGCGCTTGTTGTCCCGCATCATCACGATCAGCGTGAACGGCCAGTTGGCCAGCAGCACGATGCTCCCGGCGAACCAGTGCCAGTCGCCCAGGACTGCCCCCGTGATCAGGCCCGCCGCGCCGCCCGCGACCGCCAGGCCGGACTGGATCGGCAGCGCCCGCCGGTAACTGGGCTGCCACTGCGCCAGCAGCGGCCCGTCGGGCAGGGCAAGGCGGGCGGGATGCTCGACCAGGCTGATATAGAGCGCCGCGCCCGTGAACAGCGCGGCACAGACCAGGGCGGCGATGGCGATAAGATGCATCGAAGGTTCCTCGGCATTGGCCGGGACGGCGCGAAACCCACACGAGCGCCATCCCAAGCACGTTGGAAAGACGCCGTGGCAGGGAAGAACCCGGTGGACGGGCGCAGGAACTACCGACCTGCAACTCTATTTTCGGCAAGGCCCAGCCTAGTGGTCGGCGCGGCGAATTGCAACGCGCGCGTGGCATGACGGAACGCGCCGGCCCAGCCTCAGCCGCCCAGCCCGATCAGGCTGATCTGCCGTCCATAGGCATCCTCGCCCGCCAGGGTCGCGCGGCGATAGGAGAAGAAGCGCTCGCCCTGCGCCAGCGTGTCGTGCCCGGTGATCGCCACCGTCCCGATCCCCGCCGCCGCCAGCCGCGCCGCGACATAGCCGGCCAGGTCGAATTGCTGGTGGCCGGGCCTGCCGGGCTTGAAGAAATGCTCGTTCGCGGGATCGTCCTGGCAGAACCGGGCCAGGAAACCGTCATCCACCTCGTAGCTGGCCTGCGCGATGCAGGGGCCGACCGCGGCGGCGATGCGGGCGCGGTCCGCGCTCAGTTCCTCCATCGCGGCGACGACGGCATCGGTGACGCCGCCAAGCGCGCCCTTCCACCCCGCGTGGGCCGCGCCCACCACGCCCGCCTGCCGGTCGGCCAGCAGCACCGGCGCGCAATCGGCGGTCAATATGCCCAGCAGCACGCCGGGGCGGTCCGTCACCATCGCATCGGCATGGGGCCGCTCGTCCAGCGGCCAGGGCGCGGTGACGGGCACGCATAGCGCCGAATGCACCTGGTACACCGTCGCCAGTTCCGCATGCGGCAGCACCGCGTCCGCCGCGATGCGCCGGTTGCGTTCGACCAGCGCGGGATCGTCGGGCGACCCCGTGCCGACATTCAGCGAGGCATAGGGCCCGCGCGAAACCCCGCCGCGCCGTCCCAGGAAGCCGTGCGGCACGCCCGCCAGCGGGGCGGCGGTGATGATATCAGGCACTCGCGTCGAGGCTCTTGGTCACTTGCTCGCGCACGTCCTTGGACAGGCTCTTGGCCGCGGCGATACGCGCCAGCTCGTCACGCATCATCGCGGCGCGCACCGGCTCGATCTTGCGCCAGCGGCCCAGCCACGGCACGAAGCGCGCCGCCGTCTGCGGATTGATCGCATCCAGCTTGAGCACGAGGTCGGCGATCATGCGATAGCCTCGCCCGCTGTCGTCGTGGAACGCGAACGGATTGCCCGCCATCGTCATGTAGAGCGCGCGCACCCGGTTGGGGTTCTTCATGGTGAAATCGGCATGGCCCGCCAGCGCCTCGACCGCGTCCAGCACGTCGCTGCGCAGCGCGCTTGCCTGGATGGCGAACCATTTGTCGATTACCAGCGCATTGTTTGCATAGCGGTCGTGGAAATCGGCCAGCAGCTCGCCGCGCGCGGGCACGTCCAGCCCCGACATCACCGCCAGCGCGCCTTGCCGGTCGGTCATGTTGTCCGCCCCGCGATATTGCGCCTCGGCCCGGCGGGCGGTCTCCGCCTCGTCCGCGGCGGCCAGCAGGATCAACGCCTGCGTCTTCACCTTGCGCGCACCGCGGCTTGGCGCATCCAGCGAATATGCGACCGTCGATGCGCGGTCGTGCAGCGCGGTCAGCCGCTCGCGCAGGCGCGTGCCCAGATAGGCCTTCAGCCGCTCGCGCGCCTGGTGCAGCGCGACCGGATCGGCGGGGGCGGCTAGCTCGATCAGGAAATTGATCGCGGGCAGCATCAGCAGTTCGCCGCGCATCATGTCGTCGATACCCGCATCGTCGATCACCGCGCCCATCGCCTCGGCAATGGCGGCGCGGCGCGCCTCGTTCGGGCCGACGTCGATCGCGCCTAGCAATTCGCGGGTAACAAGCTGCTGCAGCGCCTCGTACCGGGCAAAGCTGTCGTCGTCCTTCGCGGCCAGGAACTTGAGGTCGGCGTCGCTGGTCCGCGTGTCCAGCTGGATCGGCGCGGAAAAGCCGCGATTGGCCGACAGCACCGGCGCCTGCGCGAACCCGTCAAAGGAAAAGCTCTCGCGCGCCTTGGTGATCTCCAGCGTCTGCTCGCCCTGGTGCGTGCCGGTGGCGCGGCCGAACAGCGCGATCTTCAGCGGGATCGGCATCGGCTTCTTGGAAGGCTGGCCGGGGGTGGCGGGCACCTCCTGCCTGACGTCCAGCGTCACCGTGCCGCTGCCCTCGTCGTGGCTCGTCTCGATGCTCACGCGCGGCGTGCCAGCCTGCTCGTACCACAGGCGGAACTGCGAAAGGTCGAGCCCGGCGCCGTCCTCCATCGCCTTGATGAAATCCTCGCAGGTCGCGGCCTCGCCGTCATGGCGCTCGAAATACAGGTCGCTGCCCTTCCGGAACGCATCCGGCCCCGCCATCGTGCGCATCATGCGGATGACTTCCGCGCCCTTGTTATAGACGGTCGCGGTATAGAAATTGCTGATTTCCTGATAGGAATCGGGGCGGATCGGATGCGCCAGCGGGCCCGAATCCTCGGGGAACTGGGCGGCGCGCAGGATGCGCACGTCCTCGATCCGCTTCACCGCCTCGCTGCCCATGTCCGCGCTGAACATCTGGTCGCGCAGCACGGTGAAACCCTCTTTCAGGCTCAGCTGGAACCAGTCGCGGCAGGTCACGCGATTGCCCGACCAGTTGTGGAAATACTCGTGCCCCACCACGCCCTCGACCGCGTCGAAATCGCCGTCGGTGGCGGTATCGGGGTCGGCCAGGATATAGCGCGTGTTGAAGATGTTGAGGCCCTTGTTCTCCATCGCGCCCATGTTGAAATCGCTGACCGCGACGATGTTGAACGTGTCGAGGTCGTATTCGCGCCCGAACACCTCCTCGTCCCATTTCATCGAATTGATCAGGCTGCGCATCGCGTGCTCGGTCCGGTCCTCGTCGCCGGGGCGGACCCACACGCCAAGATCGACCTTGCGCCCGGTCATGGTGGTAAAGCTGTCCTTGCGCGCCACCAGGTCGCCCGCGACCAGCGCGAACAGGTATGACGGCTTGGGCCACGGATCGGTCCATTCCGCCCAATGCGTGCCGTCGTCGTTCTCTCCGCCGCCGGTGCGATCACCGTTCGACAGCAGGACCGGGAACGCCTTGCGGTCGCCCGTCATCCGCACGGTATAGCGCGACAGCACGTCGGGCCGGTCGGGGAAGAACATGATGCGGCGGAACCCTTCCGCCTCGCACTGGGTGCACAGCATGCCGTTCGAGGCGTAAAGCCCCATCAGCTGGCTGTTGGTCGCGGGGTGCAGGTGCGTCTCGATCGTCACCTCGTGGGCGCCGCCGGGCAGCGGCAGCAGCAGGTTCGAACCGCTCATGCTCCAGCCCTCGGCGGGCTTGCCGTCGACCATCAGGTCCATCACCGCCAGGTTGTCGCCGCACAGGTGCAGCGTCTGGTCGCGCGCCGCATCGGGATTCTGCCGCACGGTCAGCGTGGCGCGCACCTTGGTCAGCTCGATCCCCAGCTCGAACTCAAGCGCGATGGCGGGCACCAGCCACGCCGGGGGCGTGTAATCGAGCCTGCGGATCGTGTCGGGCGCCGAAGGCTCGGGCGCCGCGTCGGCGAGTTCGGGGTTGCCGGGAATGCTGGTGGGGTTGCGCGCAATATCCATAGTGGGTGTTAAATGCGGTTTGCGGCGGGTTTCTCAAGCCCAATCTGCCCCCGCGGCGGGCGAAGCGCGGATTTTTTGCGCCCTTTCGCCCGCCGGCCCTGTGCGGCGGGGTCCGGCGGTCCTAGTTATGGCGGATGCGATTACTGATCTTCGGGCTCGGCTATACGGCGAAACATGTGGCGGCATGGGCAGAACCGCATGGCTGGGCGGTAGAGGCGACGGGCCGCGACGGCACGCTGGATTTCGCCGATGGTGACGCAGTGCGTTTCGCGCTGGACGGGACGGACGCGGTGCTGTCCTCGGTCCCGCCCGACCGGCAGTCGGGGGCCGATCCGGTGCTGGCGGCCTATGGCGCGGATCTGGCGCGCTTCGGCGGCTGGACCGGCTATCTCTCCTCCACCGGCGTCTATGGCGACGCGGGCGGGGCATGGGTGGACGAGAGCGCGCCGACCGGCACCGGCCGCCGCTCCGCCCGCAGCGAGGCGGACGAGGCTTGGCTGAACATGGGCGCGCGCGTATTCCGCTTGCCGGGCATCTACGGCCCTGGCCGCAGTGCGCTCGACCGCGTGCGCGAGGGGCGCGCCAATCGCATCGACATTCCGGGCCAGGTCTTCAGCCGCGTGCATGTCGAGGATATCGCCGACGGCGTCGTGCGCGCACTGCGCGAGGATGCACCGCCGGGCGCCTACAATTTGTCCGACGACCTGCCCTGCCCGCAGAACGACGTGATCGAGGAAGCCTGCCGCCTGCTGAACGCCGAACCCCCGCCGCTGCAGACGCTGGAAGAGGCCGACCTGTCCCCCATGGCGCGCGGTTTCTACGCGGAGAACCGGCGGGTCGCGAACCTGAAGGCGAAACGCGTGCTGGGCTGGCAGCCGCGCTACCCGACCTACCGCGAGGGGCTAGTCGCCTGCCTTCGGGTCGATATCGCGGCCGGTGACCCGTCCCGCCTCGCGGATCGAGGTCTCGGCTGACAGCGGCGGTTCGGCCTCGCCCTCGCTGCTGCGCGGCTTGGGGCGGGTGCGGATCGCGATGATCAGCCCGACCATCGCCAATACCACGCCGCCTGCCGCCATCACGCTCCACTGGTATCCTTCGAACAGGGTGGAGATCAGCATGGCGATCGGCGGCACCGCGACGCCGACATAGGCCGCCTGCCCCGCCCCCATCGTGCGCACCAGCCCGAAATAGAGCGGAAAGGTCGCGACCGACCCGATGATCGCCAGATAGCCCACGCCCGCGTAATAGCGCCAGCCATCGGGCCATACCGGCCACCCCTCAAGCCCCAGCGCCATCGCCGCGTCGATCAAGGTCCCCAGCGCCATCGACCATGCCAGCATCGGCAGGAACGGCTGGCGGTGCGCGGCGGGCGTCGCCTGCGTGATATTGGCAACCGATGCCGCCAGCATCGCCAGCGTCGCGAACACCACGCCCGCAATGACGCCTTCGCTTACGCCGGAACTGCGATATTCATGCGCGAACAGCAGCATGATGCCCGCGATGGCGATGGCGGACCCCACGATGAAGCGCGGCGAACTGCGCTGCCCCAGCACGAAGCGCGCCAGGATCGCATTGGGCACCAGCAGCAGCGCGAAGAACACCGCGACGATGCCCGATGTCAGGTACAGCTCCGCGCGATACACGAACTGGAAATTGCCGGTGAACTGGCAGATGCCGACCAGCGCGACGACGGGCAGCCAGCCCGGCTTCAGCCGCCAGCCTTCGCCCCGCACCGCGCACAGCACGAACATGCCGACCGTCGCGATGGCAAAGCGCAAGGTGATCGACCAGCCCGGCGTGCCCAGCCCGATCTGGTCCTTGATGACCAGCCAGGTCGAACTCCAGATCAGCGTGACAAGGACGAAGGGCCCCCAGCGCTTCAGCAGCGAGGCCTGCGTCTCGCTCACAGCGCCGCCAGTGCCGACGCCAGCGCGCCCGCATCCTCGGCGCTGGTGTTCCAGGCGGTGACGAAACGCGCCGAGCTGTCGGACCAGTCGTAGAACGCGAAACCCTGCGCGCGCAGCGCCTCGCGCTCCTGCGCCGACAGCGTCATGAACACCTCGTTCGCGTCGACCCGGCCCAGCAGGCGGTCCGGCGCGGCAGCGGCGACGATCTGCGCGGCGCGATTGGCGGCGCGGCCGTTCTCAAGCCAGATGTCGTCGTCCAGCATCGCATGCAATTGCGCCGCCATGTAGCGGCCCTTGGACTGCAGCTGCCCCGCGCGCTTGTGGCGGCGGCGGCACTGGTCGGCCAGCGCGGTATCGAACAGCAGCAGCGCTTCGGCTCCCAACCCGCCGTTCTTGATGAAGCCGAACGACAGGCTGTCGATCCCCTGCACCGCCGCCGCCTCGGCAGGCGAACAGCCAAGATGCGCAGCCGCATTGGCGAACCGCGCCCCGTCCAGGTGCACGCGCAGGCCGCGCCCGCGCGCGAATTCGGTCAGCGCGGCCAGTTCGCCGGGCGTATAGACCAGCCCCTGCTCGGTCGCCTGCGTCAGCGCCAGCGTCACCGGCTGCACGCGGTGCACGTCATCGCGGATCGGGTCGATCACCGCGGCGACGGTCTCGGGCGTGACCTTGGCGCCTTCGCCCTGTGCCAGCATCAGCTTGGCGCCGTGGGTGAAGAACTCGGGCGCGCCGCCCTCGTCCGCTTCGACATGGGCGTCGTAATGGCACACGATCCCGCCGAACGGCGGCGTCAGGCAGGCCAGCGCCAGCGCATTGGCCGCCGTGCCCGTGCCCGTCCAGATCACCGCGCAATCGCGCCCGAACAGCGCGGAAAAGCGCGCGTCCAGCCCCTGCGACAGCGCATCGCCGTCATAGGGCATGTCGGGCGTATCGGCGGCGCGCATCGCCTCCCACACATGCGGGTGGACGGCGGCGGAATTGTCGGAAACGAAAAGGCGCGTGGTCATGGCCGCGCCATGCGGCGCGCCGCGATTCCCGTCAAGCAGCGCCTTCGGGCTTGTGACGGTCCAGCTCGTCGCCCTGCAGCGTGACGACATGCAGCAGGTTGGTCGCGCCCGGCTTGCCGAACGGCACGCCCGCCAGCACCACCACCCGCGCACCCGCAGAGCCGAAACCGTGGCGCAGCGCCATGCGCTTGCCCTTGCCGATCATCTCCTCGAAACTGCCGATGTCCTTGGTCCGCACCGCGTGCGCACCCCACAGCAGCGCCACGCGCCGCGCGGTGATCAGCGAGGGCGTCAGCACCAGCAGCGGCACGCGCGGCCGTTCGCGCGCCACGCGGCGCGCCGACGAACCGGACGAGGTGAACACGGTGATCGCGGAAATGCTCAGCGCGCGGGCGATGGACGCGCAGGCCTCTGCCAGAGCGTCCGACGTGGTCGCATCGGGCGTCACCCGGCCCAGCGAGATCCGCTCGTCATAGCCGGGGTCCTTTTCCACCTGCCTGGCGATGCGGTGCATGATGGTCACGGCTTCCTCGGGCCACTGGCCCGCGGCGGTTTCCGCCGACAGCATCACCGCGTCCGCGCCGTCATAGACCGCGTTCGCCACGTCGGACACCTCGGCGCGGGTCGGCGCGGGGCTCTCGATCATGGATTCCAGCATCTGCGTCGCGACCACGACGGGCTTGCCCGCCTTGCGCGCCTGCTGGACGATGCGCTTCTGCAGCGGGGGCACTTCCTCGGGGTTCAGCTCGACGCCAAGGTCGCCGCGCGCGACCATCAGCCCGTCCGACATCTCCAGGATCTCGTCCAGGTGGCGCACCGCCAGCGGCTTCTCGATCTTGGCCATCAGCGCACCGTAACCGCCCATCAGCTTGCGCGCCTCGGCCAGATCCTCAGGGCGCTGCACGAAGGACAGGCCGATCCAGTCGGCCTTCTGCTGGATGGCAAAGGCCAGGTCGCGGCGGTCCTTGTCGGTCAGCGCGGGGATCGGCACCTCGGCATCGGGCACGTTCACGCCCTTGCGGTCCGAAATCACGCCGCCGACCTCGGCGCTGCACAGGATCTCGTTCTCGTCCGCGCGGATCACGCGCAGCCGCAACTTGCCATCGTCGAGCAGCAGGCGCTGCCCCTTTTGCAGCAGGCCGAACAGCTCGGGATGCGGCAGCTGGACCCGGTTCTCGTTCCCCGGCTCGGGGTTGCGGTCCAGCATGAAATGGCGGCCGTGCGGGATCACGGTCTTGCCGTTCTCGAACTTGCCGACGCGCAGCTTGGGGCCCTGCAGGTCGCACAGGATCCCGATGGGCTGGCCGATCTTCGCTTCGTACTCGCGAATCGCGGCAAAGGTCTTGGCATGCGTCTCGTGGTCCGCATGGCTCATGTTGATGCGGAACGCGTCCGCACCGGCGCGGTGCAGGCGGGCGATCATGTCGGGATCGGCGCTGGCCGGGCCCAGCGTGGCGAGGATCTTGACCTTGCGGTCGCGCGGTTCGAACTTTGCCAAGTGAAATGCCCGATGATAGCTGGATGGGAAGATATGCAGCGCCTGACCTATTCAGACGCATGGCATGGCGCAAGCCGTGTTCGGGCCAATTGCCCGACAAATGCGAAACCGGAGTGACGATGATGGCCGATTCCAACCCGCACGACCCGCTGGACCAGCTGCCGGACGCGGTGGCGGCCGATGCGTTCCGCCGCCTGGTCCGCCACCTGCAGCACCGCCACGATGCGCAGAACATCGATTTGATGGGGCTTGCGGGCTTTTGCCGCAACTGCCTGGCCGACTGGATCCGCGATGCGGGCTATCCCGGCGACAAGGCCGAGGCACGCGAACTGATCCACGGCATGCCGATGGACGAATGGAAGGCGACCCGCCAGACCCCCGCCACCGGCGAGCAGATCGCCCGCATGGAAGACAGCGTGGCGAAGAACCAGGTCCGCAGCGCGCTGCCCTGAACTTTGGGCCCTGACAGCTGGGCACTTATCCACCTGATGGGGATAACTTGCGCCCGCACGGCTTCACCCGGCGGGCCGCCCTGCCTATCAGGCCGCTCTTTCGCGATTCCCTGATTGATTCTCACCGGAGCTGACCCGATGGCCGAAGCCGAAAACACCGACGATCGCCTGCGCCTTCTGATCGAGCGCGTCGAGCGCCTTGAAGAAGAGAAGAAGGGCATCTCCGACGACATCCGCGATGTCTATGCCGAAGCGAAAGCGGTCGGCTACGACGTCAAGATCATGCGCCAGATCGTGCGTCTCAGGAAGATGAACGCCGACGACCGGCGCGAAATGGAGCTGATCCTCGAAACCTACAAGGCGGCTCTCGGCATCGGCTGATCGCCGCCAGCTTTCCTCTGGCCCGCAGGCGGCTTGCCACCTGCGGCGGGCAGGCTAGAACCGGCCCGCATTCATACGAGAGGAGAGCGATACGATGCCCAATCCCTGGAGCAACCAAGGCGACGGCGGCGGCATGCTGGTCACCACCACCGCGGTCGTCGAAGGGCGCGCCGTGCGCGATTACCTGGGCATCGTCACGGGCGAAGTGATCGTCGGCGCGAACCTGTTCCGCGACATCTTCGCCTCGATCACCGACCTGGTCGGCGGGCGTTCGGGCAAGTACGAGGAAGTGCTGGCCCGCGCCCGCAAGGAAGCCCTGGCCGAAATGCGGCAGGAAGCTTTGTCGCTGGGCGGCAACGGGGTGCTGGGCGTCGACATCGATTACGAGGTGCTGGGCCAGAACGGCTCGATGCTGATGGTCAGCGTGTCGGGCACCGCCGTGGTGCTGGCCTGATTCGAACCGGATAGATAGCAGATTGACCGATTTCCGCATCAGGCGGGCGCGGGCGGACGATGCCGCCGCCTGCGCCGCGATCTACGCCCCCTTCGTCACCGACACCTGGATCAGCTTCGAAACCCAGCCGCCCAGCGCGGGCGAGATGCTGAAGCGCATCAACGCCTGGGGCGGCACCTATGGCTGGCTGGTCGCGGTGCGCGGCATGGCAGTGATCGGCTATGCCTATGGCAGCCCGCACCGCACGCGCGACGCCTATAGCTCGTCGTGCGATGTCGCGGTCTATGTCGATCCCGCGATGGCCCGGCGCGGCGTGGGCAGCGCGCTCTATGCAGCGCTGCTGCCGATGCTGAAGGACCGGTATCACGCGGCTTTCGCGGGCATCGCCTTGCCCAACGATCCCAGCATCGCGCTCCACCGCTCCTTCGGGTTCGAGGAGATCGGCACCTACAAGGAAGTCGGCTGGAAACTGGAAGACTGGCGCGACGTCAGCTGGTTTCAGCGCCTTCTC
>JAPYSD010000584.1 GCA_029936705.1 Croceicoccus sp.
AGGTAGTCGTACTCTTCCTGGATCCCGGCGCGGAACGGGTTGGGCTCTTCCTTGAACACCAGCTCGTATCCGCCCAGCTCGATCCCGCGCGTCGGGGCGGGGGCGCCCGCGGTATAGACCCGCTCGCGCAGGAACCCGGCCCAGTCATAGGGATAGACCGCGTTCAGATCCGCGACCAGCTGGTCGAAGCTATACGTCTTCTCGCCGTAATCGCCGTCCTGCGCGGCAAAGAAGCGGCGCGCGAAATCCTCCAGCGACTTGCGGCCGTTCGTCTGGGTGCGGATCATCATGTCCGCCTCCAGCCAGATCAGCGCGCCTTCGTTGTAATATTCCTCCCCTCGCGAGAAGGTGGAGTAGGGCTTCGGCTTGCGATTGGCGGTGATCGGGTCATAGGTCGTGTCGATCAGCGCGCGCCACGCGCGGCCCGGCTCGATGGTATAGCTGCCCGCCGCCGACGCGATCTCGCCCAGCGTCATTTCCTTGGTGTTCAGCCCCGAACGCGCGGCCAGCGGCAGGTCCCAGTACTGGGTCATGCCCTCGTAAACCCACAACAAATCGTTGCGCATCGGCTGGCGGTAGTCCGGCGTCCAGGTCAGCGCCGGGCGGCGGTACTTGCCGTTCCAGCTATGCACCAGCTCGTGCGGCAGCACGTCGACGGAGAAGCCGTATTTCGCGGGATACTGGCCGTCTTCCCAGCTCTTGAACGTGCCGGGGCTCAAGGTGATCTCGGTCGAGCGGTGATGCTCCAGCCCGATGCCGCCCAACTCGTCCGACAGGGCGATCAGGAATTCGTAGTGATCGAACGGACGCGACCCGAACAGCAGGTTCGCCTGCGTCATCATCGCCGCCATCGCTTCCTGCTCGCCCTCGGGCATGACCAGGTCGTCGGGATCGTGCGCGAACGCCTCGATCGTGACGCCCCTGGCAATGGTCCAGCTCTTGTGGTGCTTGCCTGCAAAGATCGGGCTGTCGACCAGCGTCTGGTAATCGGTCTCGGCAAAGCTGACGACATTGCCCGCCTGCGTCTGTCCGTCGAGCGCGGTGGCGGTCTCCCACCCTTGCGGCATCGTCACGCTGGGCTTCACCCGGATCTGGCGCACGTAATGGCCCGCGGGATACAGCGTCATCTGGTTGAACTGCAGGTTCATCAGGTCGTCGGTCATCACGACGCGCCCCTCGCTGCCGGTGACGGGCGAGGTATAGACCAGCTCGGCGGTAACCTCGCGCGCGCCCGCGGGCAGCGCGAGGTGGAACGCATAGACTTCGACATTGTCGCGCGTCCAGGCAACGGGCTGCCCGTCGACGAAGAAGCGGATGCCGTTCAGCGCGTCGATCGTGCCGTCGGGACCGTGATGGCCGGGCAGCCATTCGGGATAGAGCAACGTCAGCGATTCGGCGCCCGGCGCGACGGGGATCACCTGCTTGGTGCGGAACACGCGGTGCGCGATGTCGGTCGCGTCGACATCGATGCGGATCGTGCCGGGATATGCCGTGTCCACCGCGTCGGGCACGCTGGGCGCGATCGGCAGCGCGGTGGGCGCCGAGCGGACCGCCTGCGCCTGGGCGGGCGAAATCGTCAGGGGCAGAACGAGAGCGGAAGCGAGCAGCGCGGCACGCGCGCGGAGAGTGATGGTCGTCATGGCGTGCTGAATTGCCGGCTCATCGTATCAAATGCAACCTTCATCGCACCGGCCATCGCATCGTCCCATCACCGGCGCGGCGGCTTTTCACCGCCCCCGCTTGCCGCTAAGGGCGCAGCCATCATGAGCATTGAAATACCCCAGGCCATCCGCGGCACCCAGGACATCCTCGAGGAAGCCGAGAGCTTCGCTTTCGTGGTCGCGACCTTCGAACGGCTGCGCCGGCTCTATCGCTTTCGCCGGGTGGAAATGCCGGTGTTCGAAAAGACGCCCGTGTTCTCGCGCTCGCTGGGCGAGACGACCGATGTCGTGTCCAAGGAAATGTACTCGTTCGAAGATCGCGGCGGCGAATCGCTGACCCTGCGCCCCGAATTCACCGCCGGGATCGCGCGCGCCTTTCTGACCAACGGGTGGAAGCAATATGCGCCGGTCAAGCTGGCCACCCACGGCCCGCTGTTCCGGTACGAACGTCCGCAGAAGGGCCGCTACCGCCAGTTCCACCAGATCGATGCCGAGATCATTGGCGCGGCGGAACCGCAGGCCGATGTCGAACTGCTGGCCTTCGCCGACCAGCTGCTGACCGAACTGGGCATCGCGGACGGCGTGACGC
>JAPYSD010000585.1 GCA_029936705.1 Croceicoccus sp.
TCAGCGACGACGGCACCGTGTCCGCCATGGTCGCGGGCGATGCCGAGCCGGTGGAGCTGGGCCAACTGACCATCGCGAATTTCGCCAATCCGGGCGGGCTGCGGCCTGTCGCGGGCAATTACCTTGAGGAAACCGCGGGCAGTGGTGCGGCGCTGCTGGGCGCTGCGGGCGAGGAAGGGCGCGGACACGTGCAGCAGGGCATGCTGGAAGGCAGCAACGTCAATGTCGTGCAGGAACTGGTCGACATGATCGAAACGCAGCGCGCCTACGAGATCAATTCCAAGATGATCTCGTCGGTCGACCAGATGCTGCAGAACGCGAACCAGACGCTGTGACCATGCGCCTCGTCCTCACGCTCATCGCGCTCGGCAGCGCATCGGCCCTGCAGGCGCAGGATGCCGAGATGGCCTACGAGCCCGCCCTGCCCTGGCCCGCGCCGCCGCCTGCGGCGAACGGCGGGATCTTCCAGCCCCATGCCGGCTATGTCGGGCTGTACGAAGGGACGCGCGCGCACCGGGTGGGCGACCTTGTCACCATCCTGCTAGTCGAAAGCACGATCACGTCGAAATCCGTGCGGTCCAAGAACGACCGCAGCGGCAGCCTGTCGCTGATCCCGCCGGTCACCGGTCCGTTCGCGTTTCTTTCCCCCAGCGACCTTAAAGCCGCGGGCTCCGCGTCGTTCTCTGGAAGTGGAAGCGCGGGGCAGACCAGCACGATCGCCACCGCGCTGGCCGTGACCATCGTCGAGGTGCGCCCCAACGGGACCGCGCTGGTGCAAGGGGAAAAGGACATGCTGCTGAGCCAGGGGGACGAATGGGTGCGCTTTCGCGGCATCATCCGCCTGGCCGATGTCGACGCGGAAAACACCGTGATGTCGAGCCGGGTGGCCGATGCCAGCATCGAATATTCCGGCAAGGGCGCATTGCAGCGTGCCAGCAGGCCCGGCTGGCTGTCGCGCTTCTTCTCCATCATCAGCCCTTTTTGAAGAGGCCTGCCATGCGCCGTTTCCTCCTTATCCTCGCCGCGCTTTGCACCGGGCTGCTGCCCGCCGCCGCGCAGGCCGAACGGGTACGCGACCTGGGCCAGTTCCAAGGCGTGCGGTCCAACCAGCTGACGGGCTATGGCATCGTCGTCGGCCTGCCCGGCACGGGCAACGACAATCTTGAATATGTGACACAGGCGATGAAGGGCGTGTCGGGCCGCATGGGCCTGCAGCTGCCGCCGGGCGTGCAGCCCGCGCTGAAGAACGCCGCCGCCGTGATCGTCACCGCCGACCTTCCTGCCTTTGCCAAGCCGGGACAGCGGATCGACGTGACCGTGTCCACCATGGGCAAGGCCAAGAGCTTGCGCGGCGGCGCGCTGATCATGACGCCGCTTTATGGTGCGGACGGGCAGATCTATGCGATGGCGCAGGGCAATCTGGCCGTGGGCGGCTTGGGCGTGTCCGCCGCCGACGGGTCGAAGCTGACCGTCAACGTGCCCACCGTGGGCCGCATCGCCGATGGCGGCAGCGTGGAACGCGCGGTCGCGACCGGCTTCGATAGCGGCGAGGTGCTGCGCTATAACCTCTTTAACGCCGATTTCCTGACTGCGAGCCGCGTGCGCGATGCGATCAACCGCATGCTGCCCGGCACCGCCAGCATCGAGGATGGCGTCACGCTGGCCCTGCGCCTGCCCGCGGGCAGCGACCGCCGCGCCAGCCTGATGGCCGCGATCGAGATGCTGGAGATTTCCCCCGCCGAGACGCCCGCCAAGGTAATCGTCAATTCGCGCACCGGCACCGTCGTGATCAACAGCGCGGTGCGCCTGTCGCCCGCCGCGATCAGCCACGGCACGCTGACCGTGCGGATCGACGAGAACCCGATGGTGATCCAGCCCGGCCCGTTCAGCGACGGCCGCACCGCGCTGGAGCCGAACTCCGACATCGCGGTCAGCGAAAGCGGCGGGCAGGTCGCGCTGTTGCAGCCCGGCGCCTCGCTGTCGGAAATCGTCGACGCGCTCAACCTGCTGGGCGTGGGTGCATCCGACCTTGTCGCGATCCTGGAAGCGCTGAAGCAAGCGGGCGCGCTGAAAGCGGAAATGGTGATCCTGTGAGCCTGTCGATCAACACCGGCGCCCCCACCCCCGCCCCCTCGAACGACCGCGCGCAGCTGGCCGAGGCGGCGAAGGACTTCGAGGCGATCTTCCTGCGCCAGATGCTGTCCGCAGCGCGCGACAGTTCGATCCGCAGCGACCTGTTCGGGTCGAACG
>JAPYSD010000043.1 GCA_029936705.1 Croceicoccus sp.
GGTCCCGCGGGTGCCGGTTCGGTTGCGGAAGTCGTCAACCAGGCGATTGCGGGCAAGGGACGGATGGACGCGATGCGCGCCTTCTTCGCGCCCGATGCCGCCCCGGTGGAGGCAGTCTGATGCTGGTACAGGATCATGACCGGGCAGGCGGCTACTGGGGCGCGGTCTATGCGTTTTGCGCGATCGAGGGGCTGCAGGTGGTGATCGACGGCCCGGTAGGGTGCGAGAACCTGCCCGTTACCTCGGTGCTGCATTACACCGACGCGCTGCCGCCGCACCAGTTGCCGATCCGCGTGACCGGCCTGTCCGAGGAAGAGCTGGGCAAGAACGGCACGGAACAGGCGCTGACGCGTGCGGGCAAGACGCTGGATCCCGCCAGGCCCGCCGTGGTGGTCACCGGTTCCATCGCCGAGATGATCGGCGGCGGGCTGACGCCGCAAGGGTCCAATCTGAAGCGGTTCCTGCCGCGCACCATCGACGAGGACCAGTGGTAGAGCGCGGACCGTTCGCTGCTGTGGCTGTGGACCGAGTTCGGCGGCAAGGACCGCCCTCGCACCCGCAAGGAAGGCGAGCGTCCCCGCGTCAACATCATCGGCCCCGCCTATGGCATGTTCAACATGCCCTCCGACCTTGCCGAGATACGCCGCCTGGTCGAAGGGCTTGGGGCCGAGATCAACCTGGAATTCCCGCTGGGCACCGCGCTGGCCGACATCAAGAAGCTGCCCGCCGCCGATGCCAATATCTGCCTCTACCGCGAATATGGCCGCGCCTTGTGCGAGGCGCTGGACCGCCCGTTCTTCCAGGCGCCGTTGGGCATGGAATCGACGACCCGCTTCCTGCGGGCGCTGGGCGCGGAACTGGGACTAGATCCCGAGCCGTTCATCGAGCGCGAGAAGCGCACCACTCTGGCACCGATCTGGGACCTGTGGCGCTCGGTCACGCAGGATTTCTTCGCGACCGCCAGCTTTGCCATCGTCGCCAACGAGACGCATGCCCGCGGTATCCGCCATTTCCTGGCGGACGAGATGGGCATGCCCTGCACGCTGGCCGTGTCGCGCAAGGCGGGCGAGAAGCCCGACAACGACCATGTGCGGACCAGCATCGCCACCAATCCGCCGCTGGTCCTGTTCGGCAGCATCAACGAGCGCATGTATCTGGCCGAGGCCAGGGCGAGCACGGCCTATATCCCCGCGTCCTTCCCCGGCGCCGCGATCCGCCGCCATCCCGGCACGCCCTTCATGGGCTATTCGGGCGCGGTCTGGCTGGTGCAGGAAGTGTGCAACGCGCTGTTCGACATGCTTTTCCACGTCATCCCGCTTGCCGGAAGGCTGGACGCGGTGGAAGCGACGCCCGCCCGCGCATCGGGCGAGATCGCCTGGGACGCCGAGGCGCAGGCCGCCTTCGAAACCGCCATCGCCGCAAAGCCCGTGCTGACCCGCATCTCCGCCGCCAAGGCGCTGCGCGATGCGGCCGAGGCCGAGGCCCGCCGCACCGACCGCGCCAGCGTGGATGCCGCCACGCTTGGCAGCGCGAGAGAACGAATCCTTCAGGAATGACGACAGGAGAACACGCCATGGCCAGTACGCCCATCGTTCGCCCAGCATCGCCGGAAGGCGCCGAATACCGCAGGGAGACGCACGGAGCCGGTTTCGCGCTTCTGGTCGCCGCTCTCCTTCCTGCCTGCATAGTGGCCGAACTGGCCGCGCCGGCGCGCGACACGCGTGCCGGTTTCCTCTCCGCCGCGCTCGATCGCGCCCGGGCCGCTGCGGCCCAGGCATTCTCCTTGCCCGGTTGAGACCACCCCAAAGCAGAAAGGAGATTTATGTATGGTGGACACAGTACGACATGAAGGGCCGGAGGGGCACACGACCCTGTCCGGCCTGACCGAGGCGGAGGCGCGGGAATTCCACCGCTACTTCACCGCGAGCTTCCTGGGCTTCCTGGCTTTGGCCATCGTCGCCCACGGGCTCACCTACGCCTTCGCGCCCTGGGGCGTGAACATGTGATCAACAGCTGTTGGAGGACAATGCCATGAGTATCTGGCTTATATTCGATCCCCGGCGGGCGCTGATCGGCCTGTTCGCATTCCTGATCGTGCTGGCCCTGTTGATCCATTTCATCCTGCTTGGAACCGAGAAGTACAACTGGCTCGATTCCGGGAACATGGAAGTGGTCGGGGTCGAGGCGGTGGGGGTCTATCCGGCGGTTCCGCCGGGGGCACCTGCCGAGGCAGTCGGTCCGGCACAAGGCGTGCCGGGCTCGACGGGGAACGCGGCGACCGATGTCGCTCCGCCGCCCCTGAACCAATAGGCCGCGCCGCAAGGCCGGCCTGCCAAGTGACCGCCCGTCCGGATAGCGGGCGGGCGGCCACCCACCAGGCGATGCAACCGCCCGCGTAGAGGTAACGCGCCATGAGCATGCTGAACTTCGAGGAAAAATACCGCGTTCGCGGCGGTACGCTGGTCGGGGGCGACCTGTTCGACTTCTGGGTCGGGCCCTTCTACGTCGGCTTCTTCGGCGTGACCGCGACCTTCTTCGCGGCGCTGGGATCGCTGCTGATCTTCTGGGGCGCCTCGCTGGGGCATGCCGACACGATCTGGCAGATCACCATCGCGCCGCCGCCGCTCAGCTATGGGCTGGGCATCGCGCCGCTGGAAGACGGCGGGCTGTGGCAGCTCATCACCGTGTGCGCGATCGGGGCCTTTGTCTCGTGGGTGCTGCGCGAGATCGAGATCTGCAACAAGCTTGGCATCGGCTATCACATCCCGATCGGCTTTTCCTTTGCCGTCTTCGCCTATGTCAGCCTGGTGGTGATCCGCCCGGTGCTGCTGGGCGCGTGGGGACATGGCTTCCCCTATGGCATCATCGCCCACCTCGACTGGGTGTCGAACGTGGGCTACCAATTCTATCACTTCCACTACAACCCGTTCCACATGCTGGCGATCGTGTGCTTCTTCGGCACGACGATGTTCCTGGCGATGCATGGCGGGCTGGTCCTGTCCTCGGTCAATCCGGGCAAGGGCAAGGAAGTCAAGTTCGCCGAGCACGAGAACGCCTGGGCCCGCGACGCCATCTTCTATTCGATCGGCGAGATCGGCATTCACCGCGCCGGCTATCTGCTGGCGCTGAACGCCGGTTTCTGGAGCGCGATCTGCATGATCGTCAGCGGTCCCTTCGTCGTGCGCGGTTGGCCCTACTGGTTCGACTGGTACCTGCAGCTGCCGATCTGGAACAACCTGGGCTTTTACGGCTGAGGATAAGGAAGGTTCGTCATGTCCGCCTATGAAAGCTTCTACAACCAGGTGACGATCCGCGGCCCCGTGGCACGCGAACCGAAGCTGCCTGCCTCGGACGAGAGGCGCATCTCGAGCTATACCTACTTCTATTGGCTGGGTAAGCTGGGCGATCCGCAGGTCGGGCCGTTCTACCTGGGCTGGGCGGGCATATTCTCGCTGCTGTTCGGCTTTGCCGCGTTCGAGATCATCGGCCTGAACTTCGCCGCGGCGAACGACTGGAACCCGATCCGCTTCGCACAAGGCATCATCTGGGACGGGTTGAGCCCACCGCCGCACAAGAACGGGCTGAACCTGTTCCCGCCGCTGCTGGAAGGCGGCTGGTGGATGATCGCGGGTTTCTGCCTGACGGTGTCGGTCCTGCTGTGGTGGGTGCGGCTGTATCGGCGCTCGCGGTCGCTGGGCATGGGCACGCATGTCGCGCTCGCCTTTGCCTGCGCGATCTTCCTGTTCCTGTCGATCGGCATCATCCGCCCCTTCCTGATGGGCGATTTTTCCGAGGCACCGCCCTTCGGCATCATCCCGCACCTCAACTGGACGGCCACGGTCTCGGTCACCTACGGCAACTGGTACTACAACCCGTTCCACATGCTCTCGATCGTGTTCCTGTATGGCTCGACCATGCTGTTCGCCATGCATGGCGGCACGATCCTGGCGACTGCCCGCTATGGCAGCGAGCGCGAGGCGCGCGAGATCATCGACCGCGGCACAGCAGCCGAGCGCGGATCGCTGTTCTGGCGCTGGACCATGGGTTTCAACGCGACGTTCGAAAGCATTCACCGCTGGGCCTGGTGGTTCGCGGTGCTGACCGTGCTGACGGGCGGGATCGGCGTGCTGCTGACCGGTACCGTGGTCGACAACTGGTACCTGTGGGGCATGAAGCACGGGCTGGTCCCCGAATATGAATATCCCTACGCCCCGACCCCGCAACCGGCGGAGTTCCGTGGCGGCGAAGTCCCGCTGACGATGGAGCAGGCGCCATGAACCTTCCCAAGCCAAGCGTGCTGATCCTGGGGGCACTGGCCTTTGGCCTGCTGATGTTCGGCCTGCTGGTGCCGCCCTGGGTCCTGCCGATCCATGTTCGGACGAACTCGTACGGCCCGGCCGGAAGTTCGATGGGCGTCTATAACGACACCACCAAGCCGGCCGCGCTGCTCCAGCCCGAGGTCGATGCGATCCCGGCAATGGCGGGCGAACCGCTGGCGGGCGAGGTGCTGACCAACGTCCAGGTGCTGGGCGACCTGTCGGCCACCGAATTCAATCGCACCATGGACGCGATGACACAGTGGGTCGCGCCCGAGGAAGGTTGCGGTTTCTGTCACGGCGGCGAAAATCTGAACTTCGTGGCCGAGAATCGCCGCAAGTCGATCGCGCGCGAGATGCTGAAGATGACGCGCACCATCAACGCCAACTGGACCAACCATGTCGGCGCGCAGGGCGTGACCTGCTTTACATGCCACCAGGGCCGCAACATCCCGAACGAGCGCTGGTACCTCGACGTGCCGGTCGTGCCCCCGCGCGGCGGGATCGCGGGCAAGCCGCAGGCCTGGGACACTGATGCGAAGACGATCCGCCAGTTCTTCCCCAACCGTCCGCAGCGCATGTTCCTGCTGCAGGGCCTGCCGATCGGCGGACAGGTGCAGGAGAACGAGGCGCTGGTCGACGGCGAGAACCCGTACGGGCACAATCTCGACTATGCCGAGCAGGTCTATATCCTGATGATGCAGATGTCCGAAGGGCTGGGCGTGAACTGCACCTATTGCCACCAGAGCCGGGCAGCGCGCGACTGGGCGCAAAGCCCGCCCACGCGGCTGAGGGGCTATTCGGGCATCCGCATGACGACCGCGCTGAACCAGCACGTCTTCAGCCGCCTGGGCCCGCTGACCAATCCTATGCACCTGGGCAAGGCGGGCGATCCGCCCAAGATCACCTGCAAGAGCTGCCACAACGGCCGCCAGCAGCCCGGTGGCGGCATGCTGGCCGGCTATTACCCGGGGCTGATCGGACCGCTGCCCAGCGGACCGGGCAATCCGGTGGCCGCGGCAAACCCGCGGATACCGCTGCTGGCCCGGGCACCGCGAGTGGGCGTGCCGTCCAGCGTGACGGCGCCGCCCTTCCATCCGATCTGGGAGCCGGACTGACACCCGCGCGGGGCACAGCCCTGCACCGACGATCACGCGGCGGCGAGGCAAATGCTTCGCCGCCGCTTTTCGTTTGGGGAGGGTCCTTGAGACTGAGGCGAGCAAGAGAATAGCGCCCCCTTTCCAGGGAGCGCCATTCGATGTGCGGCTATCGGAAGTGGCGGGTCAGGCGGCGACCGGCTGGCGGGCTAGGGCGCACTGGCTCCACAGTTCGCTCAGCCCGTCGACCAGCGCGGCGATCTCCGCCTCGCCATGATGGGGCGAGGGGGTGAGGCGCAGCCGCTCCGTACCCTGCGGGACGGTGGGGTAATTGATCGGCTGCACGTAGATCGCATGATGTTCCAGCAGCCAGTCGCTGATGCGGCGGCACTTCTGCGCATCGCCGATCAGCACGGGCACGATATGGCTTTCGTTCGGCATGTGGGGAATACCCGCGCGGTCGAGTGCGCGGCGCAATTGCTGCACGCGCACGCGCTGACCCTGCCGCTCGATCTCGCTGGCCTTCAGGTGCCGGATCGATGCGAGTGCGCCCGCTGCCAGTGCCGGGGGCAGGGCGGTGGTGAAGATGAACCCGCTGGCAAAGCTGCGGATGAAATCGACCAGGCTGGCCGACGCCGCGATATAGCCGCCCATCGTGCCGACCGCCTTGCCCAGCGTCCCCTCGATCACCGTCAGCCTGTCCATCAGGCCGCGCTGTTCGGCAACGCCGCCGCCGCGCGGGCCATAGAGGCCGACCGCGTGAACCTCGTCCAGGTAGGTCATCGCGCCATGCGCTTCGGCGACGTCGCAGATCTCGGCGATGGGGGCGATGTCGCCGTCCATCGAATAGACGCTTTCGAACGCCACGATCTTGGGCAGCGCCGGGTCGAGCGCGGCGAGATGCCGGTCGAGATCCTCGGGGTCGTTGTGTCGGAAGATCCGGTAGTCGGCCTTCGAATGGCGGATCCCCTCGATCATCGAGGCGTGGTTGTTGGCATCCGACAGGATCACCGCGTTCGGCACGCGCGAACCCAGCGTGGAAAGGCTGGTCCAGTTCGACACATAGCCTGAGCTGAACAGCAGCGCGGCTTCCTTGCCGTGCCAGTCGGCCAGTTCGCGTTCCAGCTTCACATGTGCGTGCGTGGTGCCCGATATGTTGCGGGTGCCGCCTGCGCCTGCGCCATGCTGGCGGATCGCCTGCTCCATGGCGGCCAGCACGTCGGGGTGCTGGCCCATGCCTAGATAGTCGTTCGAACACCACACGGTGACTTCCCGCTCGCTGTCGCCCGATCGGTGCAGCGCGTGGGGAAAGCGTCCGGCGTGCCGTTCCAGGTCGGCGAAATAGCGGTAGTTCCCCGCCTCGCGCAGCCTGTCGAGCTGGCTCTCGAAGATGGCGTCGAAGTTCATGGTCTTCCCCTCCTCAGGCAATGGCGACCAGGCGCGGCACGGGACGGCCGACATGGTCGAAGGCGTCCTGCAGATCCGTCCGCTCGAGCGCCTCTCCGATGATCATCACCCGCGCGGTCTCGTCCTCGCGCGGGGCATGGGCGGCGATGCTGACGCGCCCGCCGGCAATGTCGAATTTCAGCCATCCGGCCGAACCGGGCACGACGCCCTTCAACCGGACGACGCGGCCATGGGCCCCGGCGGCAATCCGCTCCAGCAGCGGGCGCAGCACGGCAGGGGGCAGCGGGGCATCCAGCGTCATGCTGAAATTTTCGAAGCCCAGCGCTTCCCTGGCATGGGAATGGCCGTGGTCATGCTGGTGATCGTGGCCATGGTCATGGTCGTCGTGGTGATGCGCGTTGGCGCTGCGCACCAGCACCGGGGCGGCGGGCAGGCTCGCGTCGGTCAGCTTGCCGTGGCGAGCGGTGAAGACGCTGGCATCGGGATTCAGCCCCGCCAGCGTGTCGATCACCGCGGCCAGTTCCTCGCCGGCGACAAGGTCGGTCTTGTTGACGATGAAGGCGGGTGCGATGCGTGCCTGCACTTCGAAATGATCGCGCAGCCGCGCGTAATCGGCCAGAAAGGCAGAGGCGTCGATCACAGTCCACAGCCGCGTCTCGCGCACGTGCGGCTTGATTTCCGGGGTTTCCAGCACGCCGACCAGCGCGGCGATGTCGGCCACGCCCGAAGGCTCTATTAGTACGCGGTCGGGATGCATTTCCTGCAGCACCTTGCGCAGCCGCGTGGTCACGTCGCCGCGCAGCGAGCAGCAGATGCAGCCATTGGGAAGCTCGACCACGTCGGAGCCGTTGCCCGACAGAAGCCCGGCATCGATGCCCAGCTCGCCGAAATCGTTGACCAGCACCACGGTCTTTTCGGCAGGGTCAGCCTCTTGCAGCAGCCTTTTCAGGAAGGTCGTTTTGCCCGCGCCCAGGAAGCCGACCACGATTTCCGCCACGAATGGCCGGATCTCGCCGCGCGACTTCAGGCCCGGGCTCCACAAAGTGCCCGCTGGCATGGGCAGAACCAGCATCCAGTGCTCCAGGATCGCCAGCGCCATCATCGCGGTCAGGAAGGAATAGCCCGCCTGTTCAGCGGGCGCGTCGGACGCAAAGGCAGCCTGCGCCAGCCACACGGTGATCACGGTCGAAATCGTGACCGAGAACGGGAACAGCAGGTTCATCGCCTTCTTGTTGAGGAAGCCCTTGATGAAGGCGAGATGCTCGGGAATGAACTCCTCATTCAGATTGCGCACGCCCAGGAACACGTTGAGCTTGGCCGACTGGTGCATCCACCACAGGATCATGAAGGTCCATGTGCCGATCTGGTTCGGCTGCCCCCACGTCAGCGCGACCACCACCACGGCGGAGGCGATGATCGCCAGCTCGTGATAGAGGCTGGTCTGGATTGCGTGGCCGAAGTGGCGCCAGCCCTTGCAGTCGGGCGGGCAGGGGGTTTTGCGCGGCCCCGTGACGATGCCCATGTAGAAGCTGACTTCCTGCCAGCCCCACGCCAGCAGGCCGAAGGTAAAAGCCAGGTACGCGCCTGTCAGCGAGACGTCGCCCGCAGTCGCCCACAGGCCGTAGAGGCTTGCCGCCATGACCACGCTGGCCCCGGCAAAGCTGTACTTGAACGTCTCGGGCTTCAGCCCGTCGAGATAGATGATGAGCACGGTCGAGGCCCACCAGATGACAAGGGCGGCGATCATGGCGAGGGCGATGGTCATGGCGATCCTTCCCGATACGCTCAGTAGGCGGGGTTGAGGCGGATGTCGGCGGGCAGCGTGTTGGGCTGCGGCTTCATGAAATACAGCCTGGCGAAGATCGCACCGGCGCGTGCGCGCAGGCCCAGCTTGCGCAGCGGCCCCGCGGTCTTCATCGCGACATGGACGCGGCGCAGATCCTCCAGCCCCTTGCGGAAGCGCGGATCATCGATGTCCGGCTGGCCCGGGAAGACCTGCCGCGAGATGGCGTTGGTCTTGCGAAACACCTCGATGCCGTATTCGGTGGGGTCCATGCCCAGCGCTTGGAAAAAGGCGGGCCGGTCATGGTCGCGCACGTACATCGTGGCATAGACGGCAAGCTGGAAGAAGCGGATCCAGTAGCGGTTGCGGCCCGACGTCAGCTTCGGGTCCGCGCGCATCAGCAGGGCGAACGCCTCGCCGTGGCGGAACTCGTCGTTGCACCATTGTTCGAACCAGTTGAAGATCGGGTGGAAACAGCGTTCCGGGTTCCGCTGCAAATGGCGGTAGATCGTGATGTAGCGTGCGTAACCGATCTTCTCGGACAGGTAGGTCGCGTAGAAGATGAACTTTTGCTTGAAGAAGGTGTATTGCTTCTCGCGCGTCAGGAAGCCCAGGTCGACGCCCAGGCCAAAGTCCTTCAGCGCATCGTTGATAAAGCCCGCATGCCGGCTTTCGTCCCGCGCCATGTAGCGGAACAGGCGGCAGATGTCGGGATTGGTGCCGCGGCGCTTCATCTCGGCATAGAGCACGCAGCCCGAGAATTCGGCGGTGAGCGAGCTGACGAGGAAGTCGACCAGCCCTTCCGCCAGTTCGGGCGGCAACTGGTCCAGCGGGCGCGCGTTCCAGTCGGCGATGCCGTTCTCGGGCTGGAAGTGGCGCTTGTTGCCGTCCTCCTCCAACTCGTCCAGCAGCCGGTCCCATTCCGCGCGCACGGGGGTCACGTCGGTCGCGTCAAGCGCGTCGAAATCGGTCGTGTAGAAACGCGGGTTGAGCAGCGTGTTGACCTGCGCCATGCGCGTCGTCTGACTGGGCGTGGGGGTCGCGGCCTTGCCGGGATGGCGGTCGATGCTGGCGTGGGCGTTCATGCGGGTTCTCCATCGAAGCCGACTTCGTAAAGCTGGGTCAGCTGCCATTGCCGGACATGGCGCGCCCAAAATCCGCGCAGGGGGCCAGCGCGGCGGACGGTGGCGCTGCGCCGCTCGCTCAGCATCTGGCCGAACGGGACGGCGATGGGGCGGCCATGCACGATCACGCGGTCGCCGGGGAAAAGCGGGACATCGCCGTCCAGCCGGACATGCGCGCCCAGTTCCTCGAAGCGGTTGACGACTTCGACGGTGCAGCCGATGCAAAGCGTGCGGCTCATGGGCGGGCTCCCTTCAGAACCGTGTCGAAGGACACGCCGTTCTCCGGCCCGAAAGCGGAAAGGCGCACGACTTGGCCCGTGGCATCGTCGATCAGCAGCCTTTGCCCGTCAGCCGTCTCGATCATGCGGATCGGGGTGGCGGGGTCGATCCCGGCGCTGGCCCGCTTCGACGCGATGCCGCGCAGGATCAGGCGCGGGAACACTTCCTCGCCCGCATCGGCCAGCACGATGCGCTGCCCGTCGCTGCGGCGCGCGACCAGCGGAGCGGGGTTGGGGTCGCCGATGTAACCCTCGCCGCTGGCGACGAAGCTGGTTTCAAGCACCGGGGAAAGCGCGCCTTCGCGGGTCAGGCCGGTTTCGGTGTAGCGCGCCACCAGGATGCTGACGATGGTAAAGGCGATCAGCGCAGCCGTCAGCCAGATAACCGGTTTCGGCACGTGGATCTGGTCATGGTCGTGGGTATGACCGCCGGGTCCGGAGGGCTCGCCGCCGGGGCCCGAATACTCGATGAAGCTGGCGCGGTTCATGCCGGCACCGCCAGTCCGTGGCCCGTCACGGCCTCGCGCCGGCGCCCTCCGGCGTTGAAGGCGACCAGCGCTTCGCCGATCAGTTCGCAGACATATTCCGCATCGGGCACGGCGCGCAGGGCGGGCTGCGGCGGCATAAAATGCCAGGGGCGGGCGTGGGGCCACAGGTTGATGTAGTTGAGCCCGCCGACATCCTTGACGGCAAAGGCGATATCGCCCGCGCCCCTGAAACCGGGGCGGATGCGCGCATCGACCACGGCCGAAAGCGGTACGCTGATCGTGCGGTCATAGGCGACACCGATGTGCAGGATGATGCGCCGATTGGTCAGCGTGTAGCGAGTGGTGCGCGCCATCAACGCGCCCAGCAGTGCAAGGACCAGCGCACCGGCCCCGGCAAGCGGAAGGGCCAGCAGCGCCATCGCGAACGCCTGCCCTGCCGGCCATCCGCCCTGGACCGCCGCGGTGACGACGAAGGCCATGGCCAGCACGACATAGATCCCCAGCAGGCGAAAGCGGAATACCCGCGCGCCCAGCAGTTTGCGGTCGGGCCGGCCCTGCCACAGCATCCGTTCGCCCGCGGGAAGCGGGTGGGTAAGACCGGCCGCGCGTTCCGCATCGTTCAGTGCCTGCGTCTGGGGCGTGGGCAGGATCAGGGGCATGGTCACAGCCACGGTTCGGTCCCTTCGGCGGTCGCATAGAGATAGCCGCCGCCGAAATAGCCGCGGATCTGGTTCTCCTCGCGCGCGGTGACCATCGTGTCGGACTTGCGGCCCGGCACGTTGGCGAACTGCGCCGCGGTAATGGCAGAGGTGCGCGCGGTGCCGGCCCGTCCGTTGATGGCCAGGAACTCCATCGGCACCAGGACGTGGCCCTTGCGCGGCGGGGTAAGGCGTTCTTTTTCGTACTCGTCGCCGCCCTTGGCCTCGTCGGAATCGTGGCCGACTTCTTCCTCGGGCAGCGGTTCCTGCATCTCGCCAAGCTCGCCTTCGCCGGCGTGGTCGACCGGTGCGCCGTCGCCTTCCTTGCCGCCTTCGCTGCGCTGCGTACGTGCCGCGTCGCCAGCGGCGGGTGCATCGTCGCGGGCCACGATCCGGTCGACCTCGACGATGTCCACGGTGCCTTCGGGCGTCTCGATATGCTCTTCGCGAACGATTACGCCGACCGTGCGTTCGCCATCGTCGTCGGCTTCGTGCGAACGGTCGTCGTCCTTGGGCTCGGCGACGGGATCGCTTACGACACGGTCCGACCAGATCTCGGGCGCCAGGCGGACTTCGAGGAAGCGGGCATGGTGTTCGGCAATGTCGATCCAGATGTCGACGACCTCGCCCGCCGGGTTCTTGTCGCAGCCCAGCATCGTGAAGCCGCGCGGATCGGCGTCGCCCTTGGCCACGCGGTAGCCATGTCCCCAGCGCATGGGCCGGAAGATCGGCTCGCCATCGAAGCTGAGGTCGGGCTCGTCCACCTTGGGCATCCACGACCCGGGGCCCATGCCCGACAGCATCGGATCGCCATTGGGAATGAACGGCATGCCCGGCCCGCCCGGAACGCGCCGCGCGTCGATGGGGATGCGTTCTTCCTCGCGCGGAGACCAGACCGGTTCGCGGCCATGCGCCTGCAGGAACATCTTGGGTGCGGGCATCGGCGGAAAACCGACGATGTCGACCCGCGGACGCACGCGGTCACGCGGGTCCGGCTGCAGCGGATAGCCCTCGCGCTTGTCCTCCTGCCGCAGGTAATAGATCAGGCAGAGGAAGAAGAGGAAGAAGGCGATGACCAGGATCAGCGGCAGGTCGATACCCGCGACCAGTCCGCCGTCGGTGAAGGCTCCTGTTGGCATGCCGGGCTTTTCCATCACGTTCTCCATTACACGGAATCTAGAGGGGCATGTCGCGCAGAACCGGCGCGGCAGAAGGGGCGGGGGCGTTGTCCGGGCCGGACACGCGGCGGGCCAGCGGGCCAAGCGCGACCAATGCCGCGAACAGCAGGCCGATCTCGACATGGTAGACGATGGCGTAGGG
>JAPYSD010000044.1 GCA_029936705.1 Croceicoccus sp.
GTAGAAGGGCACGCCGTCCGGCACCGCCCAGCGAAAGCCCGTCGACAGGTCGTCGAGCACCACCACCGGCCAGCCGCGATCGACCAGCGCCAGCACCGCGTGGCTGCCGATATAGCCGGCGCCGCCGGTGACGAGAACGGGAAACTGGGTCATGCCATCGCTACTTTCGCAAGAGGTCTTCGGTTCGGAATCGACGCACTCATATCAGCCGAAGCTTGGCAATGCGTGAATCTTCGGCATTACCGCGCGCCGCTCCGGGATTACTCCTGTCGGTCAGATCGGATAGGCGCCAAAGTCGCTGACGTCGCGGATCAGCCCCATGCGGATCAGCTGGTCGGCCCCCTCGAACTGCACGCTGCCCGGATAGCGCAGGTCCATCCCCTGGTGGCGCCGGATCATGTCGGCATAAAGCACATATTCCGCCCCGCCGTTGTAATGCTCGCCGCGCTCGACCTCGCGGTGAACGCGCTCGGCGAAATCGGCCAGGAACTTGAAGTGCAGCAGCACCGTGTTCTCGTGGAACACGCTGGCCTTTCCGACCGCGTGGCAATGGTAATACGACACCTCGGTCCCGGTGCGCACCAGCGGATATTTCGCCAGCACCGGCATCTGCGTCGGCAGCGCGCGCAGCGCCAGCGGCAGGAACCGGCGCGGCACGCGGGGCAGCACGCGGTCGCTCTGCCCGCGCAGCCAGTAGGTACGCCAGTTGCTGCGCGATTCGCGCTTCATGCTCGACATCAACCGAACGCGCGGCCCGCCGACGACTTCGACCCAGCCGTCGGGCTGGCGCCATGGCTTGACCGGGCGCAGGCGGAACTGGTACTCGCTGTCGAACAGGGGCGCGACCTCGGCCAGGTCGCGGCCGCACTCGGGCTGTCCCTCCTCGACCGGGCCGTCGGGATACATGTCCAGCATGAACGAGAAGACCGCGTTCGCCCCTTCCCGCTCGACTTCGCGGACCAGGTCGATCAGCGGGCGTTCGGGCCAGCCGCGATAGATGATCTGCTCGTCCGCATCGGTATAGAGCAGCCAGATCCTGCGGCCGATCCGCGCGCGCACCGTCTCGATCCAGCGCATGCCGAAATTCGATTCGCCATAGCTATCGGTGGTCCGCGTCAGGATCACGTCGGGCTGCGCGTCCAGGAACTGGTAGGTGCCGTCGTCCGACCCATTGTCGATGACCGCGAAACATCGGACGCCGATGGCGCGGTAATGCGCCAGCCACGATTGCATCCGGTCGTATTCGTTCCTGCACACGCAGGTCGCGATGATGTCGTGCCGAAGGCTGGCGGCATCGACCGCGTCCAGAAAAGCCTGTTCCAACATGTGGTCCACCCTGACTGATCGGCGTGATGCGTTCACCGTCCGTGCGGATCATTCTGACATCTGCCGTCCGCTGCAAACGACCCGCCGGATCATTGTCCCGCAGGCCAGTTCAACCCCGTTTAAGCAGTATCCTGCCCAGGCTTCTGCGGCCTGGCTGGCGGCGCCGTTACAGCGCCGCGAGAGCCTCTTCCCACAACGCGCCCGCCTCGCGCATGATGCGCTCCGCCACGGGCGGATCCAGCCGGTCGCGCCATTCCTCGACCAGCGCGCGGCTGTCGCGGCTGTGGCGGTGCTGGACATGCGCTTCGCCAGCGGTGGGCGCGGCGGCCGTGGTATCGCGCCGCAGCCGTTCGGCGATGTCATCGCTGAACGTCAGGTCCAGCCGCGCGAATACATCGCGCATGTAGGTTTCGGGTTCGAGACACAGCCGGTCGTGGATCAGGAAGATCCAGTCCGGCCGCCGCTTCTTCAGCTCCAGCGTCGCCACCGCGAACAGTCGCCATTGCAGCAGCAGCGCGTCGAGCGCGGAATGCTCGTCCGGGCGGAACTCGGCGACCTCGCGCGCAAGCTCGCGGTCCTCGACCGGGATGTCGCAGCCCGCGATCGCGCGCATCTCCGACGGCCAGTCGAGCGCGAGATAGCTTGAGATCACGCCTGCCGGATGGCGCAGCATCACCACCACCTGCGCGTCATAGGTGTCGGCCATCCACTCCGACGCGAAGAAGGCCAGCGGATCCTTGATGCATACGCGCTTCGCCTTGCCGAAACTCTCGCGCCGATAGGCCAGCGCCCGCGCCGCCAGCCGGCCCGCCAGGTCGGGTTCGCCCGCCCGGCATTCGACCGCGCCGCGCACCGCCTTGCCCCAGCGCGTGACCGGGCGGCCCAGCGCGATCAGCTCGTCGATGGCGGGGCGAAAGGCCGCGCCGCTCTCCTCGTCCAGCGCGATGAAGCGTTCGGGCAGGCGCAGGTGATGCGGTGCCTCGTCGTTGAACGGCTCGTAGATGTAGAACACCTCGGGCGATTGCCCGATCACCTTGCCGACAAAGGTCGTGCCCGATCGCGGGCAACCGGTCACGATGATCGGGCGGCGCGATTCGCCGGCGGAGGGGGCGTCTGCGTCGGCCCTCAGGGTTTCGTCGGCATTCATTTCGGGGTTCCCAGGTGACGCCGCAGCACCGGTTCGAGCAGGTCGGCGGCATCGACATGCATCTCGGGCGAAGGATAGTAATCGTTTTGCGAATAGGTCTCGACCGACAGGTCCTTGCGGTCCGCGCTGTTGTCGATGCGGGCGGGCTTGCCGGTAAAGCGGTCGACCAGCGGCTGCGGCGATCCGCGATTCGAATGGCAGTGGACGTAATCGTCAGCCGCGCCGCGCGTCTCGTCCAGCATGCGCTGGTTCACCAGCTGCGGGTAATCGCCGAACATCGCGTTCTCGCTGTCATAGCGCTGCCACCACCACGCGAACCGGCCGGTCGAATGCCAGTTCGGCGCGCGGCGCGAGAAATACAGGTAGATGACGGGCACGGTGATCCGCTCCATCAGTTCGCGGTTGTGCGCGATCCAGTTGGCGCGCGTCTCGGCCAGCACCTCGCGCACGCGGGGCGGCCCCACGAACATGCGCCACGCCTTGGCCAGCGGGCGGGGAAGGACGGCGGGCGGAGGTTCGCCAGCCAGCAGTTCGGCCCACGCCTTCTGCGCCGACAGCCGCTCGTTGTCCGAGCGGCGGGTGACATATTCCAACCCCCCGCTGTCATAGACCGAATTGCTTTCGCTGCGGCCCGACATGACCTGCAGGATCACCGCGCGGCCCCGGTTGGCGAAATCGATCAGCTGCGGATAGCGCAGGAAGAACGCGGGCCCCGCCCCGCCATAGCCCAGGTTGACGAAGGGCATGCCCAGCCGGTCCTGCAGCAGTTCGGGAAACGGGTGCTCGCAAAAGCAGCCAAAGGTCTGCGCCGCGCCGAAACAGGTGACATAGTCGCCCGCTTGTGCCGCGGGCGGCGGCCCGCGGAACGACAGACCGGTACGATCATCCTGGTACATGTGGTAATCGACGACCGCGAAGTCGCGCGCCTGGTAACCCGACAGATGCTCTTCGCCCATCGTGCGACAGCCCCCGCTTGAATGGCACCGGCGATGCCCGAATGATACGCGACCACCGCAGCCCGAAGCGGATGACCCCGCGACCCAGGCCGGCGATCGCCTGCATGTCGCATCGTGAAAAAGGCTATCAACCATACGCCGCCGCAGCCATGTCGATTCCTAGTGTACCCCTAATTGGCCAGTTGCTCGCAAGAGGGGTAATTTATATCATGGTTAACGAGGATCCATAATAATCCGATTCCCGAACATAGCCTATACAAATGTTAGGTGCTTTACCGGGCGTACTATATTTTCCGTTACGGAATACATGGGAAGGATCAGTATTCAATAACTCCGATTACTTATGCACTGCATAGGGAGTATTTATTGTGAAAGATCGGAAAGCCCTGAGTATTCCTTCGCGTGGGATGTCGAAGCTGAACCCGTTTCCCGGCCTATTGGCCGACAGTCTTGAAGCCAGGGGCTGGCGCGTCGACGACAACGAACCGGCCAAGTACTTGCGCACTGCTTACGACGCGGTGATCATCCACTGGCCCGATCATTTCTCGACCACCCATTCGCATCCGGTGGCATGGGCGCGTACGGCGATGTTCTTCGGCCTGCTCTCGTTCCTCAAGCTGCGGGGCGCGCGGATCGTGCGCATCGTCCACGACGTGGACGAACTGCACCGCCACCGCCGCCTGCTGCGCCGCATCAACCGCGCGCTCAGCGCGGCGCTGACCGACCAGTACGTGTTCCTCTCCGCCTCCTCGCGCGAGGCGTTCGCCCGCAAGTTTCCCGCGCTGGCCAGCCCCTATCACCAGACCTTGTTCCACCCGCACTTCCGCGCGCATGGCGACGGGCCCGCGGTGGCGGCCACCCCGGCCCGGGGAGCGCTGCGCTTCGTGGGCGACATCCGCGAATACAAGGGGCTGGACCGCTTCCTCGCGCTCTATGCCGCCCGCCGCGTGGCCACCCCGCTCGAGATCGTGGGCCACTGCGACGACCCGGCCTATGCGGCGGCGATCCAGGCGCAGGTCGATGCGGCGCGCGCGGCGGGATGCAGGGTGGACTGGGACGACCGCCGCCCCGGCCATGACGAGCTGGACGTGATCATCGCGCAGGCCGCGGCCATCGTGCTGCCCTACACGGTCTGCTGGAACTCCGGCATGGCGGTCAAGGTGCTGGAACACGGCACCGCGCTGCTGTGCGCCGACCTGCCCCTGTTCCGCGAGATCGGGGAACGCGTCGGCCCGTGGATCACCTGCTATCGCCCCGACGGCAGCGATCTGGCCCGGCAGGTCGACCGGGTGATGAATTACCGCGTGCTCAAGGAAGATGCCGCAAGGCTCTCGCACTTCCTCGACGGCCTGAGCTGGGACAGTTTCGCCGCCGAGTTCGAGGGGGCGCTGGCCTGACGGGCCGCAGCCCGAATACGCTTGATCTGCCCGCAAGGGGCGCGCCTTAACCCTTTGTTTAACCCTTTGGAGGCTCGACCTTGTTATCCATGGCGGCGCGCGCGACCCTCGCCTAGATAGCCCCAACGCATCGCATGGCAGGCACGGGTTCCTGCGCCGCGATCGACTCGGAGTAGATGAACCCATGCGGATCCATGTCGCGATCGCCACCACCGGCCGGCCCGACGTGCTGTGCAAGGTGGTCGACCGTTTCCGGCACCAGACGCGCAAGGCGGACGGCATCGTCATCGTCGGCGCCGCGCCCGAGGATATCGCCGGGCTGGACCGGCTGGCCTGCCCGCCCGACGAAGCCGTCGTGTCGCCCAAGAAGGGCCTGTGCGCCCAGCGCAATGTCGCGCTCTCGCTGCTGCGGGGGAAGAGCGACGCGGTCGTGTTCTTCGACGACGATTTCCTCGTCGCGCATGATTTCCTCGAACGGCTGGAGCAGTTGTTCCAGGCGGACGAAAAGCTGGTCGGCCTGACGGGCTGGCTGATCGCCGACGGCGCGCAGACCGGCGCGCTGACCTATGAAGAAGCCGAAGCGATGCTGGACGGAGGGCCGGGCCAAACGCGTGCATCTCGTCCCGACAAGCCCGACGAACGCACCAGCTGGCTCTATGGCTGCAACATGGCCTTCCGCATGAGCGCGTGCGAGGATCTGTCCTTCGACGAGAACCTGCCGCTCTATGGCTGGCAGGAGGATGTCGATTTTACCGAGCAGCTTGCCCGCCGCGGCTACATGCTGCGCACCAGCGCGATCACCGGCATCCACATGGGCACGCGCGGCGGCCGCACCTCGGGCCTTCTGCTCGGCTATTCGCAGGTGGCCAATATCGTGTACCTGCGCCGCAAGGGCACGATCGGCGCCGCGCATGGCTGGACGCTGATGGCTAGGAACGTGGCCGCGAATCTGGCGAAGAGCATCCGGCCCGAGGATACGATCGACCGGCGCGGCAGGCTGAAGGGCAACATGCGCGCCTTTGGCGATATGTTGCGCGGTAGGGCCGATCCGTTGCGCATCCTCGACCTTTAGGACGCCGCTTCGAACCCGGGCCTGACCCTTCGGGGTAGCCCTCGAATGGGAGCTTGAGGCGACACCCGCGTCTCGGTTCAATAGGAGTGCTGGGGGCAGCATCCGCAAACGCTAACCGGGTCGAAAGGGGGCTTCGGACCACATGGCAGTCGCATTGCAAACCGATCCGGTCCGTACCGACGCCGCCCCGGCACAGGGGCCGCTGCGTTTCTCGATCCTGGTCGCCAACTACAACTACGACCGCTTCCTGGGCCGCGCGATCGAAAGCGCGCTGGCGCTGGACTGGCCGGATGTAGAGGTGATCGTGGTCGACGACGGATCGACCGACAACTCGCGCGAGGTGATCGACAGCTTCGCCGGATCGATCACCGCGATCTACCAGGACAACGGCGGGCAGCGCCGCGCGAACAACGCCGCCTTTGCCCGCGCCAAGGGCGACGTGGTGGTGTTCCTCGACGCCGATGACGTGCTCGATCCCGGCTTCGCGCGCGCGGTCGCCGCGGCCTGGGGCCCGACCGTCAGCAAGGTGCAGGTCCAGATGCAGCTGATCGATGCCGAGGACCGGCCCTTTGGCGACCTGATCCCCAATTTCGCGTTCCGGCCCGAACCCGCGCAGATCAGCGCGTGGTCGCGCAGTTCGACCGAATATCCCACGCCGCCGGGATCGGGGAACGCCTATGCGCGCCGCTTCCTCGACCAGTTCTTCCCGATCGGCGATGAACACGACGACGCGACCGATTCGACCTGCCTGGCGCTGGCGCCGCTGATGGGCGATGTCGTCACGATCGTGCAGCCGCTGGTGAAATATCGCCAGCACGGCGCGAACGATTCGAACCTGGGCACGCGGGCCGACAATTTCGGGCGCGAAGTGGCGCGCGCGATGCGCCGCCAGAAAAGCGCCGAGGCGATCTGCGAGCAGCTGGGCGTGGAACGCCCGCGTCCCGACAGCCTGCGCCGCAGCCGCCATCTGCTGCAGCTGCGCGCCGCCAGCCTGCGCATGGCGCCCGCCAGCCACCCGCTGCCCGGCGACGGGCGGATCACCGCAGCGCTGGACGCGGTCCAGTCGGTGTTTCGCAAGAACTTCGACCCGCTGAAGAAGCGGGTGGTCGTCGCGGGCTGGGTGCTGGCCGTGCTGGCCGCGCCCGCTCCGCTAGCGCGCAAGCTGATCCACAAGCGATTTACCGAGCGTTTCGAGAACCTGGAGGCTGCCAGCGCAGGCTGACCGCCACATCGACGCGGGACGACATGATTTCAACCGGGGGGTTACAGACACGATGACTATTGGCGGGGCAGCGGCGATCGACAGCGATCCCCACGGCGGCCTTTCGAACACGGCCGCGGCGGACAGGCCAAGCAGCGCGGCATGCCGCCACTGCGGCACGCCGCTTCACATCGTGCTGGCGGACCTGGGCCACAGCCCCGTCGCCAACGACATGATCCCCGCCGACCGGCTGGACGAGCCGGAAGCGACCTATCCGCTGGCGGTGCGCGTATGCGGCAATTGCTGGCTGGCGCAGGCGGGCGACGTGCTGCCCGCCGACGCGATCTTCCGCGCCGATTATACCTATTTCTCGTCGCATTCGACGACCTGGCTGGCGCATGCCCGCGCCTATGTCGACATGGCGATCGAACGCTTTGGCCTGACCGCCGACAGCAAGGTGGTCGAGGTCGCCTGCAACGATGGCTATCTGCTGCAATACGTCAAGGAGGCGGGCATCCCCTGCCTGGGCGTGGAGCCGACCGCCGGCCCGGCCGAGGCTGCGCGCAAGCTCGGCCTCGACGTCGAGATCGAATTCATGACCGAGGCCTATGGCAAGGCGCTGGCGCAGCGCGGCTGGCAGGCCGACCTTGTCACTGCGAACAACGTGCTGGCCCATGTGCCCGACATCAACGATTTCGTGCGCGGCATTGCCGCCATCCTGAAGCCCGAAGGCGTCGCCACCTTCGAGGTGCAGCACCTGCTGCGCCTGATGCAGGGGCGCCAGTTCGACACGATCTACCACGAGCATTTCTCGTACCTGTCGCTGCTGGCGGCAGAGCGCCTGTTCGAAGCGGCGGGCCTGCGCGTCTTCGCGGTCGACAATCTGCCGACCCACGGCGGATCGGTGCGTTTCTTCGTCTGCCGCCAGAATGCCGCGCGCCCGAACGAGATCTCGCTCGACGCGATGCGCGCCGAGGAGCTGGAATACGGCCTCGACAAGGCGGAGACCTATCGCGCGTGGCGGGCCGATATCCTCGACACGAAATTCGCGCTGCTCGAACTGCTGCTGGACCTGAAGAAGCAGGGCAAGACCATCGTCGGCTATGGCGCGCCGGCCAAGGGCGTGACGCTGCTCAACTATTGCGGGGTCGATTCCGACTTCATCGACTACACCGTCGACCGCGCCCCTTCCAAGAAGGGCTGCTATTTCCCCGGCGTGGGCATCCCGATCCTGGACCCCAGCGAGATCCTGAACACGCAGCCCGATTACGTGCTTATCCTGCCCTGGAACCTGAAGGACGAGATCAAAGAGCAGATGGCCGCCGTGCACGACTGGGGCGGCCGGTTCATCGTCCCCGTCCCCAAGGCCAGGATCGAAGATTGAGAGGCGCCGCGTAGTGGCCAGCAAGCCCAACATCGCCATCATCGGATCGGGTTTCGCCGGGTTCGGCGCCTCCCACGCGCTGTCGGGAGAGAATGTCGACGCGACGATCTATGAAAAGCGTCCCGTTCATGGCGGGCATACCTCCACCCATGCGTATGGCGACGGCTACCTGTTCGACGAAGGACCGCACATCTCGTTCACCGAGGACAAGCGCCTGCAGGAACTGTTCGCCGAATCGCTGGGCGGCACGTTCGAACGCCTGCGCGCCTATGTCGACAATTTCTGGCAGGGCCATTTCATCAAGCATCCCGCGCAGACCAGCCTGCACGGATTGCCCACCGGGCTGGTGGTGAAATGCATCCGCGACTTCGTCGAGGCGACCAAGACCCCGATCGAGGACGCGCGGATCGAGAATTACGAGGACTGGCTGCTCGCCGCGTTCGGGACAAGCTTCGCCCGCACCTTCCCGATGGAATACACCAAGAAATACCATTCGACCGAGGCGAAGAACCTGACGACCGACTGGCTCGGCCCGCGGCTCTATCGCCCCACGCTCGAACAGGTGCTGACGGGCGCGCTCGACAAGAAATCGCCCGATGTCCATTACGTCGACCACTTCCGCTATCCCACGCATGGCGGCTTCGTCTCCTACCTCAACGGCTTTCGCGAACGCGCGAACCTTGAAGTGAATTCCGAGATCGTCGCCATCGACCCTTCCGCCCGCACGCTGACGATGTCGGACGGGCGCGTGAAACCCTATGACGCGCTGGTATCCTCGGCCGCGCTGCCCAGCCTGATCCCGATGATCAAGGGCGCGCCCGATGACGTGAAGGCCGCCGCCGAAAAGCTCGCCTGTACCGAAGTGGTGCTGGTCAACATCGGCGTCACCAAGCCGTTCATCAAGGACGCGCACTGGACCTATTTCTATGACGAGGACATCTGCTTCGCACGGCTGTCCTATCCGTCGAACTTCTCGCCCAATGTCGCGCCCAAGGGGTGCAGCGCCCTGCAGGCAGAGGTCTATTTCAGCAGGAAATGGAAGCCGCGGACCAAGCCCGCCGATGCCTATATCGAACCGGTGATCGACGGGCTGCTGAAAGCCGGGCTGATCGACGGCCGCGACCAGGTGAACCATACCAGCACCATCGTCGCGCCTTATGCGAACATCATCTTCGACCATGACCGCCCCGCCGCGGTGAAGCTGATCCACGAATATCTGGACGAGATCGGCATCGCCTACTGCGGCCGCTTCGGCGACTGGGGCTACATCTGGACCGACCAGGCCTTCACCAGCGGCGAACATGCCGCGCGCAAGGCGCTGGAAAGCCTGCAAGCGCGGCCGCAGGGGGCGGCCGCCGCAATGGGACGCTGAACCGAACGGGGGGCTCAAGTGACCGGAACGAGAGAGTATCTCGTCTTCGTACGCGGCGGCAGGACGTCGCTGCACCACGACTGGCTCAAGGGGGACGGGCCGCGCAACTGGGACCTGCAGGTCAGCCAGTGGCTGGACGACCCCGAGATCGGCGCGGACGGCGACTTGCCCGCCTCGATCGACAAGGGCACGAAATGGGACAGCATCTACCGCTATCTCTCGGCCAATCCCGAACTGATGGACCGCTATCGCTATATCGCGTTCATGGATGACGACGTCGTCTTCACCCGGCAGGACCTCAACCGTTACTTCGAGATCTGCGAGGAGCACGGCCTGCTGCTGGCGCAGCCCTCGCTGCATGGCGACAGCTATTTCTGCTATCCGATCCTGCTGCAGTGCCGGGGGACGAAGCTGCGCTTTTCCAATTTCGTCGAGTGCATGGCAACCGCGATCCGCACCGATTACCTGAAAAGCTTCATGCCGCGCATGGCGCAGGTGAAATCGGGCTGGGGCATGGACCGCATCTGGACCGTGACCATGCCCGACCCCGCGTTCAAATCCGCGATCATCGACGAGATTTCGATGGTGCACACCCGGCCGCATGCGACCGGCGGCATCTACAAGGACTTCGCCAAGGAAGCGGTCGGCCCCCATGCCGAGATGGAAGCGCTCATCAAGAGCTATGACAATATTCCCGACAAGATGATGGTCTATGGCGGGATCGACCGGAAAGGCCGCCGCCTCAGCGCCGCGCGCACGCGGATCGTCAACGGCCTCAGCCTGATCGCCAATTGCTGGCGTTACCGCGACACGCCGCGCTGCTTCCGATCGGGCCTCGGCATGTTCGTGCGCGCCGTGACCCAGGCGAACTACATGCCCAAACCCGCCCAACCGCTTCAGAGGAAAGAGGCCTCGCTATGACAGCCCAACGCCCGAATGACCGGCACTCCATCGCCGTGACCGTGGGCCTCCCCGGCTCTATCGAGGAGGAGGAGAAGGCGATCTATCGCGGCCAGCTCAACCTGCTGCCGCCCACGCCTGCCAGCATCGCGCTGTGCGAACACGCGCAGCGCATGATCGAGGAGGTGTTCGCCCCGCACGATCCGCGCACCGCGCAGCATCATCTGTCGGTCGACGAATTCGTGGAACGCGCCGCGGCGGTAAAGCCGCGCTTCATCCACGACCCGCAGACGCGCGTGCTGCAGAAACAGTACCTGGAGGAACTGGGCTTCGATCCCGCCCGAACCTTCCTCGACGTGCCGCGCATGCGCGTGGTGTCCAGCGACGGCTATCTCACCTCGGGCGTCGGGCACAAGCAGCCGCCGCACCGCGACACCTGGTGGTCGGCGCCGATGCAGCAGATCCAGTTCTGGCTGCCGATCTTCCCGATGAGCCGCGAATGCTCGATGGAATTCTATCCGCATTATGTCGAATCGCCGGTCGAAAATTCGTCGGACGACTTCAACATCTATGCCTGGAACGCGCATGGCCGCATGAAGGCCGCGCAGCACCGCCAGGGCGAGGACAAGCGCGGCATTCCGCAGCCCTTCGCCCCGCTCGACCATCCCGCCGCGGTGCAGGTGATGCTGCCCGTCGGCGGCGCGGTGATCTTTTCGGCCAACCAGCTGCACGCGACGTCGGACAACGTCACGGGCATGACCCGTTTCAGCATCGATTTCCGCATCATTGACGGCGATCACGTCGCGGACGGCGTGGGCGCGCGCAATGTCGACAATGGCTCGACCGGCACCGCCCTGCGCGATTTCCGCCGCATGAGCGACGACACGCTGCTGCCGGACGAGGTGGTCGCCAGATACGACATCGGCGACAAGCCGGAGGACGGGATACTCGTGTTCTCCTCCGACGTGGCGCAGCAGCAGAAGGCCCAGCCCAGCCCAGCCGCGACGGGCTGATCGACCAGCAGACCACGGGCGGCGGGCGGCGACGCCCCCGCCCCCATCAGAGGGATCATCGCCATCAGGTTCATCAGCGCCAATGACGCCGCGGCGGACAGCTGGGACCTGGTGGTCGTCGGATCGGGCATGGGGTCGCTGTTCTTCCTGATGAAATACCTGGCGCAGCGGCCAGACCAGCGCGTCCTGATCATCGAGAAGGGCGGATACAACACGCATGAGTGGCAGCTGCAGCACCTGCGGAATTCCACCATCGACAATCACCAGACGTACCGGAACATCGGCGAATTCCACAAGGAATGGGCCTATACGATCGGGCTGGGCGGCAGCAGCAATTGCTGGTGGGCGCTGACCCCGCGCCTGCATCCCGACGATTTCCGCGTGCACGCGATGACCGGCACCAGCGTCGACTGGCCGATCGGCTACGACGACCTCGTCCCCTATTACCAGCAAGCCGAACGCAAGATGCTGGTCGCCGGATCGGGGGAGCTGGAGGAGCATTACCCCGGCACCGCGCCCTATCCGCAGCCGCACCACCATCTGTCCACCGCGGACGAACTGATGCGCGCGCAGCCGGGGCACCTGCATTACCCGATGCCCACCGCCAAGCTGTCGCGCGCCGCCGACGGCAGCAACCGCAACCGCTGCTGCTCCACCT
>JAPYSD010000045.1 GCA_029936705.1 Croceicoccus sp.
CGGCGCCGTTCGGGCAGCAGCGTCACCATGCACTGGCAGCAGGTTCCCATGTTACAAAACAGCCCGCGCGGCCTTCCGCCGGTGTCCCGCGTGATGCGCGACGAAAGCTGGATGAGCGCGGCCGCAAGCGTCTCGCCGGGATAGGCTTGCACCCGTATGCCATCGACCATGATCTCGATGGGGGCCGGGCGCTTGACGGAATGATCGATCCTCATCGCCTAGCCCATGAAACTGTTGAGATGTTCGAAACGGGCGGGGGACACGATATCGAGTTCGTCCGCCGGTTTGCCGGCCATCTGCTGCGCGACAAGCCGCGCGAAGGTCGGGCCCAGCGTGAAAGCCGAACCGCCCCCGGCAATCCAGCAACCCGGCATCCTGGGCACTTCCCCCACGATGGGCAACTGGTCGGCACTGATAGCGGTCATGCCGGTCCAGCTTCGGATCAGGTTCAGCGATTCCACGAACGGGATCGTGTCGATCGCGGCGCGCAAGTTTCCGGCGAGCGAGGCCTCGATCATCTGCGGACGCCGGGCAAGGTCGAAATTGCCATCGGCTTTCTGCGCCAGTCGCGAGGGCCATCCGCCGCCGATGAGCAGATTGCCCGCGCCGGTCTGCTTCATCGAGAGACGCCGCCCGACGTGCTGGACCAGGTGGGGAACGTGATGGTCGGTACGCTCGGTCGCATTCATCAGCAGCGCCACGGGATAGAGCGGCATGTGCAGATTGATCATCGCGCAGATATGCGGGGTCCACACGCCGCATGCAATCAGCAGTCGCTCGGCTTTCGCCCGGCCATTTTCGTATTGCACCTCGAATCCCGTCCCGCTCCGCTCGACCGCGTGAACCCGGCTCCGCGACCTGAGGTCGGCGCCCTGCTGCTTCGCGGCATTCGCAAAGGCCCTCGTGACGTAACGCGCATCGGCGTAGCCCTCGTCGGGTGAGTAGCCCGCGGCCACGATCTGAGGCGAAAGATAGGGGGCGATCGCACGCGCTTCCTCTCCTTCGAGCAGCCGGGTATTCAGACCCTCCTCGTTTTCACGGGTGATCTTGCGCTCGAGCAGGGCGACCTGCTCGGCATCCTCCGCGACCATCAGTCCGCCGTTCATGGTGACATGCAGATCGGCATTCAGCGCGGATTCAAGGCTTCGCCAATCTTCGATGGCGAGCCGGCTGAGCGCAGCGGTTTGCGATGCCTGCGCGGCCTGTGCATCGCTGCTCTCGAGAAAGCGGCGTTCAAGCTGGAAGTGCAGTGATCCGGCGTTCTGGCCCGAAGCGCCCATGCCGACCTGATTGGCCTCGAGCAGCAGGACGTCGGCCCCGGCAGAAGCGAGATGCCAGGCTGTCGCGCATCCGACGAGGCCTCCGCCAATGATCAGGACATCCGCATTTCGCATTCGAACTACATGCGCCCGGCGGCAACCAGAGTCTTCCTGATTTCGTCGAGATATTCGTCGGCAACGTCGCGCAGCGGTGCGCGGACACGGCCGCCCGGAAGGCCCTGAAGGTTGAGCGCAGCCTTGAGCACGGCCGGTCCCGAGCCGAACCGTCCGGTCAGTTCGGGTGTGTACCAGTCATCGAGAATCAGCCGATCCTTGCGGCCGCATGCCCGCGCTTCGTCGATCTTGCCGGCCCAGAGATTGTTGTAGAAGTCCGGTTGGACCCGGCCAAGCACGCCGCCAGCGCCCATCGTGCCGTCGCCGCCTCGCGCCTCGAGCAAGGCAAGGCCATGTTCGTCCATCGAGTGGCCGAATACGCGGACCTTGTCATTCAGCGCGAAGAAGGTCGTGGCGAAACGGCGCAGATCGGATGTCGATTGCTTGATCGCGACGATATTCTCAATCTCGGCGAGCTGGGCCAGCAGTTCGGGCGGCATGTCGATCCCCGTTCCGGGCGGCCAGTTATAGACGCAGATCGGCAGAGGACTATGCGCCGAAATATCGGTGTAGAAGTCGACGATCTCGGCCGGGCTGGGCCGCAGATACGGCGGGGGCGTCACGAGAATGCCTTCGAACCCATGCTCGCCCGCACATTTGGCGAGCGCGATCACCTCGGACGGCGTGAAGGCCGAACATCCGGCTAACAGCGACATGCGGCTGCCCAACTGCTCGCCGACGGCCTTGAACAATGCCTTGCGTTCTTCCGGTGACAGGCTGGTCCACTCGCCGGTCGTTCCGGCGATCACCAGGCCGTGCATGCCTTCCGCTTCAAGCCACTCGAGCAATTCACCCAGCGCGCGGAAATCAAGCTGTCGCTCCTCGTCGAAAGGAGTCGTGATAGCTGGGATATAGCCTTTCCAGCTTACGCGATTTCGCTTGTTCAAGATTCTCTCCACGCAACTGCATACCTTGGCTGTAACGCCGATTGCGGGGTTGCGACGAAGCGAGCTTCTCGGCAATAACAATGAAGTAGCATTTTTGTTGCGTTTGCCGCAAACTTTCCACAATCGGTGTCACGGGACGAGCGATAGGCTTTAGGGAGAGATCCGAACCAGGGGGGTGGTTATAAAATGTGGGACAACGCGCTCAACTATTTCTACGAGGCCGCGAATCTGGGCTCGATGCGGCTTGCCAGCGAGAAGGTGGGTGTCGCCGTTTCGTCGATCAGTCGGCAGATCAGCCAGCTCGAGGCCACGATGGGGCTTGCACTGATCGAGCCGGGCCGCCGCTCCATCAGGCTGACCGATGCGGGCCGCATGGTCCTCGACTTTCACCGCCGCCAGCTTGCCGACCGCGAGGCGCTGTTCAACCAGCTGCAGGAGCTGCGCGAGGTCAAGACGGGGCACGTGGCGCTGGCCGTCGGCGAAGGGTTCATCAGCAATTCGTTCACGAAAACGATGGATCAGTTCCAGCGGCGCAATCCGGGAATAGCCGTTACGGTGAACAGCTGTGCCAGTACCGAGATCGTGCGCATGGTGCTGGACGATGAGGTGCACATCGGCATGATCCTGCACGTCACCGACGAACCCAAAATCCGCACGCGGCTCAGCGTGAGCCAGCCTCTTACGGCGTTGTGTTCGCCCGACCATCCTGCCGCCAAGCTCGATTCCGTAACGCTGGCGGATCTTGCCGAATACTCGCTCTGCCTGCCTCCCAAGGGCTTTCGCATTCGCGCATCGCTGGCGCAGGCCGAACGGCGCGCGCGTGTCATGCTTGAGCCGATGTTGGTGACGACCTCGATCCAGATGATGCGCGAAATGGCCAAGGCCGGCCGCATGGTAACCGTCCTGCCGCGTATCTCAGCCGTTGCCGAACTGAAGGCAGCCTGGTGGCGCGGCCGCTCCGCGATCCGGAGCTTGAATATTCGACCGTCAGCCTGATCCATCGGCTTGGCCGTCAACTCGATGGTGCGCCTGCGAGACTGCTTTCGCTGCTGGAAAACAGCCTGAAGAACTGGTCACCTTCGGAATTGGACGGCGAGGGGCCTGGTACGGTGAGCTGACGGCACCGCGATCGAGATGAGGACCACGAAAAGCGCATCGATGTTCATTGGCCGCCAAGCGATGTCACGAGCGGAACGAACCCGATCTGCCGGATGAAGGGAAGCAGCAGCAGCCAGCGGTGGATCTAGTTGCGCGTGCTCACGCGGTCATTCCCCCGCCGGAAGCGATCCATGCATCGACCTTTGCTTCCAGCACGTCCATGGGCAGGCAGCCGGTGCCCAGCACCTGGTGGTGGTAATCCCGGACATCGAACGACGCGCCTAGCTCTTGCGCAGACCGTTCGCGCAGTTCGCGGAATTTCAGCTGGCCGATCTTGTACGCGCATGCCTGCGCCGGATAGGCAATGTATCGGTCGATCTCGACCTCGACATCGCGCTGTGCCATCGACGTGTTGTCCAGTATGAAATCGATCGCCTTCTGCCGACTCCACTTCCTGGCATGAATGCCGGTGTCGACGACCAGCCGAACCGCGCGCAACATTTCCATGTCGTAATGGCCGAACATCTGCATCGGGTCCTTGAACATGCCCAGTTCCGGCCCGAGCGATTCCGCGTAGAGACCCCAGCCTTCGGAGAATGCGGTTGCCGAGCCATAGCGCAGCAGCGGCGGCAGCGCTTCGTTTTCACGTGCCAGCGTGATCTGGAAATGATGTCCGGGAATGCCTTCGTGCAGCGTGAGCGTCTCCAGCGTCGGGATCGGCCGGGTATCCAGCATGGACATGTTGAAGAAGAGCACGCCCGGCGTCGTGCCATCGGGCGGGCCGGGGCGATAATACCCGGTGCCGCGCTGGTCGCCGAGTGCAGGCAGCGGGCGTACCTCGAAGGGGGCCTCCGGGCGCTCGTGAAACAACGTCGGGATGCCCGGCCATATGCGCGCCTCTATGGCCTCGAAGCGTGCGAGGAGTTCCTCGGGCGTCTTGCAATAGAACCTGGGGTCGGTGCGGATGTATTCGAAGAATGCCTTGAGATCGCCGTCGAAACCCACTTCCCTGCGCACGTCTTCCATCCGGGCGCGAATGCGGGCGACTTCGGACAGGCCGAGCGAATGGATCGTTTCCGGCGGCAGTGTCGTCGTCGTGTGGTGCCGCAGTTCCCAGGCGTAGAGCTGGTCGCCGCCCTTCATCGCCCAGCGGCCAGGCTCTGGATTGGCGGCGGGAAGATATCTGCCGCGAAGCATGTCCTGCCACAGTGCATAGCCCGGATAGATCTTCCCCGTAATCCGTTCCCTGAACGCCTGCGAGATCCGCTGGCGTTCGGCAGGCGAGAAGCTGGCGGGCATACGCTCGATCGGGGATCAGAACGGGCTTTCTTCGACCGGCGTGGCCAGCATTGCGTCGACCTGCTTCAGCACATTCTCGACAAGGATGCGGGGCTGGCGATACCCGTTGTCGAGGCCGTGTTCAGCAAGCTTGACCGCATTCGACAGATAGGCGGCAAACCCGTCCATCCGCTCGAGATTGCGGTCGTAGTCGGCGACGGTTTCGAAGGGAATGGTTCCGCCAGACACGAAGTCGGGAAATTCGACCTGTAGTCCGAACGAGGGATTGAACGGTGCCATGCGCTGAACCTCGAAGAGGTCGTCTTCGAAAAGCGCGAGGTCGAGGCGCAGCTTATAGGTGAACACGTCGTAGGCGACCCGGTCGATCGGCGGCAGCTCATTGCGGTCGATCGCCTGTAGCGCCTGCCATTCGCGTGTCTTGTTGGCCTTCAACTGGCTCCAGTACGCGTCGCTCAACGGATCGACGAATGCAGGCCCCCGGGGCGCGGCATCGCCGATCTTGCGCACCGCCGAGAGCGGATCGAGCAGGCTCGCGGCGGCGTCGCTGCGCTCGAGCAGGGCGCGAAGCTTTGCCGCCTCTCCGGTGGGGGCCTGCGCGAAGGCGCCGGCAACCGGTATCGACACCGAGAATGCCCCGAACCCGATCAAGCCAAGAGCGTTGCGGCGGGACGTTTCAAGAAACTTGGCAGCGGTCATCGGACTCCCCTTTTGCGGATTTGTTGCAACCGTAGCGCCGGATTGAGATTTCGCACGCTTGTTCGCAGCGGCAATATCTGGAGCCAAGCCATTATTTAACAGTGGCTTACCGGGATATGAGGGGCGATCAGGCAGTTATTTTGCGCTTATCGCAACGAAGTTGAATTCTTATTCGCATTGTCCGCATCGCCGCTTCCCGCATGTTGCGCCCGAGGCGCATGCGTTGCGCAACGCGGCGGATTTCCGCTGCGCTCGACCAACTTCAAGGAGCGACCGGTCATGCCATCCAATCGCAAAACCACCGTGCAACGTCTACTCGCGGGTGCAAGCGCAGCCGCGGCATTGCTTGCCGCGGGGCACGCATTTGCCGGGACCGTCGCGCTGACCGGGGGCAATGTCGTGGATATCGACGGCAAAACCCCGATCCTAAATGCAGTCGTGCTGATCGAGGACGAGAAGATCGCCGCCATCGGTCCCGCAGCGTCGATAGAGATACCAGCAGACGCCGAAGTGATCGCGCTTCCCGGCAAGTGGCTGATCCCCGGCCTGATGAACATGCATGTTCACCTGGCGCTTAATTTGCCAGGTGCCTCGCGCGTGCATGATGAAAGCCGCGAGTCGATTGCTTTGCGCATGCTGGATAACGCGCAGAAGTCCCTGCAAACGGGCGTCACGACCATTCGCCTTACCGGAGCGCAGGAAGGCATCGATTTCACAGTAAAGAAGATGATCGATAGCGGAGCCTTCGACGGGCCGCGCATCCACACCGCGGGCACCTCGATCGTTCCTACCGGAGGGCACGGCTCGTACGAAATCAACGGCGCCGCGGAAGCGTCGCGGGCGGTGCGCGAACAGATCAAGCTTGGCGCGACATGGATCAAGCTGGGCATATCCGGCGGCATTTCGGACACGCACGGCGATATCGCTGCTTCACCATTTACCGACGACGAGCTGCGCACCGCGATCGAGGTTGCGCATCGCAACGGTGTCCAGGTGACCGGCCACAACGGCTCGCCGATCGCGGCGGAAGTCGCCATCGATGCCGGGATCGACGCTTTCGAACACGGTTACTATCTAACGCCGCCCGTCCTGACGAGAATGAAGGAGGAAGGGGTCTGGCTGGTCCCCACCATCGTCGTCACCCAGCCGGGGGCGCGTGAATTCTACCAGAAGATCGGTTCGCCCGACTGGTATCTCGACAGGGTGGAAACAGCCGGAAAGACGCATTTCAAGACGTTGCAGGATGCCATCCGCATCGGCACGCCCATCGCGCTTGGCAGCGACCAGTATCCATGGGAGCCCAATTCGGGAACCACCGCGACGATCCGCGAGGCCGAGCTGTATGTTCAGGCGGGCATGACGCCGCTCGAGGCGCTGCGCGCGGGTACGATCGAGAGCGCCCGCATGCTGGAAGTCGATGACGAGGTCGGCGCACTGCGACCCGGGTATTATGCCGATATACTCGCGGTAGATGCCGATCCCACCAAGGACATCTCGGCGCTTAGGACGATCGGTTTCGTCATGAAGGGCGGGAAGACGATCGTCGCCGCCGATGACCCCGCGGCGAATTAATTTGCGTAAATCGCAACGAATTCCGCCAAGCGATGTCATTGCAACAAATTTGTAACTGGGGGAACCTTTTCAAATCGACCGCAGCCCGGCGCTTGGATGAACAATCGCCAGCAGATGGGGGGCATTCGTGATCAGATCAATGGCTACCGCAGCGCTTCTGGCGCTTTGTTCGCAGACCGGCCCCGCATTGGCGTCGCCTCAAGAGCCTGATGTTTCCAGTTCCGAAGTTCCCGCCACCGACATGCTGTCACGCATGTTCGTTTGGTGGAACGGAGCCTTCCGGACGCCCGGCGCTTTCACGGAGGAAAATTTTGCAAAATTCTTCACACCTGATGCGACACTGACGATCGGAGGGCGCCGGGTGATCACCGGCCTTGCGCAGTGGGCTTCGCACTTCGAAGGCATCCAGTCGCGCGGCGGCGTTGTCGAAATCGTCGTTCCCTTCAAGAAGGTCTTCCAGGCTGGCGACGATATCTACACCTACCATGTCATCAGGGCCCGCCGGGAAACCGGGGTCGAGTGCTCGCTTGCAGCCGGCCATGCCACGCTGCGCGGCGGCAAGATCGCTTCGATCGTCCTCGTGCGGAGGCCGATGGATGCGAAGGACGGGCCGCTCGACCCGCAGTGCTGGACCAGCTGAAATCTGCCGAACGTCGCCGACAGGGGGCAGACGTCGATCTTTTCGAAAAAGCAAAAAACCCGGGCGATCCTTCCAATTCTCCGGCCAAACCAAGGGGTTTCAACATGAGGCATAATCTACGTCATCGACGCGTTCGCAAGCTGATCGTTTCCGGCAGTCTTTCGGCCATGGCCTCTGTCATCGCCGTGGGACCCGCCTATGCGCAGGATGCGGGCACCGAGGCCGAAGTTGTAGGCGGCGGCGATATCGTCGTGACCGCCCAGCGCCGCACGGAATCCATTCAGGACGTGCCGATCGCAATCACCGCAATCGGGGCGGAACAGCTTGAGGACCAGAACGTACGCGGCGTCGAGGATTTCTTCGCCATGACCCCAAACGTGGCGTTCCAGTCGAACGGTGCGCGCGACCGCAAGGACCTTTCGATCCGCGGCATTTCGAACCAGCTCAACCCCTATGCCGACGTTCGCCAGTCGAGCTATGCATTCTATATCGACGAATTCAGCGTCGCGGCCGGCACTAGCAACCCGCAGATTGTCGATCTTGAGCGGATCGAGGTCCTGCGCGGGCCGCAGGGCACCTATTTCGGCCGCAACGCTGTCGGCGGCGCCATCAACGTGATCACGAAGAAACCGGTGAACAACTTCGAGGGCGAGATCCAGCTGGGCTATGCAAGCTTCGATACGAAGCGCGCCCAAGGCGTTCTCAACGTTCCTGTCATCGATGGGCTGCTGGCCGTGCGCGCCTCGGGCCAGTGGGAAAAGTCGGATGGCTACATCAAGAACATCAATCCTATCGGTGGCGGTAACGACAGCGAGTATTACACCGGTCGCATCCAAGCGCGCCTGACACCGCTCGACGATCTCACCTGGGATTTCACTTACAGCTTCTCGGATGAAGAAGTCGGCATGCGTAGCGGCGTCGCCACCGGTTTCGTCACTCGCACTTGGGCCTCGGTATATTACGGCTCGACCGCCGGTACCATCGCCGATCCCGATGGCGTCGGGTTCTTCCCTGAAAACAAGGACGAAGTGAATTTCAACCGTCCGCAGAAGGTCGGAGGAGACTTCGATTATTTCAGCACGCGCGCAGTGTGGGATTTCGGGCCGGTCGAAATGACCGCAGTCGGCGGCCATCTGAATTCCACCGTGTTCAATTACGGCGACGTCGACGGCGGCAGCATCGATTTCTTCTACGAAGACCTGCTGCTCAAGCGCAAATCCACCAGCGGCGAGCTTCGCTTCTCCTCGACCGGACGCAATCTCCTCGACTGGAGCTTCGGTACCTCGCTCGGCAAGGACACGGGTGTCAGCGACCAGAGCACCTATCATGGTGCGGACAGCCCGCTTTGCCCGGCGGCCACGAATGGATCGTGCGAAGGGTTCGAGGTCACCGGCGGCGACGGCAGGAGCACCTCGCGCTATTTTGCCATGTTCGCGCAGGGCACCCTGAACTTCACGGACCAGCTCTCGTTCACTTCGGGCCTGCGTTATTCGTGGGAGAAGGTGACCAACCAGTCGCAGAGCCGTTCGAACGGCGTCGTGACGGGCAATAACGATCGATCCGCCTCGTTCGAGGACCTGTCGCCCAAGTTCACCCTGACCTACAAGCCGCAGCCCGACCTGATGGTCTATGCGACGGCGTCGCGCGGCTTCAAGGCCGGCGGCACGCAAACGAGCAACTCCGCGCAGCTTCGCAACGAATTCGATCCGGAAACCCTATGGAACTATGAAGTCGGCACGAAGTTCGACCTGTTCAACAACCGGATTCGTTTCGACGTCACCGGTTTCTACATGGACTGGAAGGATGTTCAGCAGACCATCCGTTTCCAGTATATCGACCCCGATACCGGGCTTCTACGCGGCGTCACCGGCATCGCCAACGCCGCTTCGGCGGAAAGCTATGGTGTGGAAGCGAGCATGAACGCCCGTATCACGCCGCAGTGGGATTTCGGTGCGCAGCTCGGCTACAACAAGACAAAGTACAAGGACTATCCGGACGCCCTGATCGATGGCGTCGTACTCGACCTGTCGGGCGAACAGCTCACGACCGCGCCGGAATGGACGCTGGGTGCCCAGACCCAGTATACCCAGCCCGTGACCGGGAACTTCGACGCATTCGTCCGCGCCGAGTGGAACTTCCGGTCGGACATGATCTCGAACCCGTACTACTATCTTTACAAGGATGTGCAGGGAGAGCCGTTCCTCAGCCCGAGCTACCACAACGTCAACCTGCGGGTCGGTATCGAGGACGAGAATTTCCGGGCGGTGGCCTATGTCGAAAATCTGTTCGACGAGGATTACTACGCGAACGCCTATGAAAAGGCCTTTTACTCGGGTGTTCAGGTCGAACCCTCGTTCCGCGAATTCGGCGTGAGCGTCGGATACAACTTCTGACCAGGTGACAGGCGGGGCGGCGGTCATCGACGATCGCCGTCCCGACCTAGCTAGAGGAGGGTGCGCATTGCGGGACAGACCGGCAAGAAGGTCGAGCGGCCCGCTCAGGGCAAGTGGTGCTGACTGGCAGACACGCGATTTCGAGCTGGACCGTAGTCCCGATCGGCCGCCGTTTCACAGTGCTATGGATAGGCTGGTGATCTGCCGCGACCGGGCCGGTGAGAGCATCGCGCCGTTGAATGAACGCGGCGAGGGCGGGTGCACCATCGACCCGCCCGTATCGATAACGAGCCGGGTGAATAGCGGCATCGAGCTTGAATCGCCTCTCGCCGCGGCCCGACGGTGGATCGCGATTGACTTGAAATTTCTGGCGCCGATCCATTCACGCGCTGCGCGCGATACAAGAAAGAGGGCTATGCGCGGATTGCCAGTTTAAGCTGCTGCGAAAGCACCCGATGATGCGCCGATGCCCCGACGAAGGAGATATTGCTTGCTGACCGACCGCCGAAAGTTCTTGCACACATCCGCGGTCTCGGGCGCTTTGCTGGGCCTGATGCAGCCAGGCCGGGTCTTCGCCCAGGACGCCGATGCCGCGTTACAGGCCTTGTTGCAGCGACACACCGAGGCCTTGCTTCGCCGCTCGCCCGAAGAAGCTACCAGCGCCGAATTCGATAACGGGGCCAACGCATATCTTCGATCACGGCTCGACGATCGATCGCTGGAAGCGCGTGAGAGCGACCATGCCGCGGTAAAACAGGCGCTTGCTGAATTGCGTGCGATCCCCGAAACCGGCCTGTCGGCGCGCTCCGCGCTCGATCGCGATGTTGCGCTTTATGTCTATGAGACTCTCGACCGGCTGCTGGGTTACTATGGCTACGCCGATCTCAATCTGCGGCCGAGCCCCTATGTCGTAAGCCAGATGAACGGCGCCTATTACTGGCTGCCCGACTTCATCGGCAGCCGCCATCCGATCACCAGTGCAAGCGATGCCGAGGCCTGGTTTTACCGTCTGGATGCACTGGCGGCCGTGCTCGACCAGGAAACAGCGCGGATCCTTCACGATGCTTCGCTGGGGGTCATTCCGCCAGACTTCGTGATTGCGAAGACCATCGCCCAGATAAAGGGCTTGCGCGACGGCGCTCCGCTCGAATCCGCTCTCCTCGCACCGGCGCTGCGTAGGCTGGCGGCGCTTGGCCGGGAGGGCGATGCCGCGCGCGCAGTGGCCCTTTTCGAACAGCGCGTCGTTCCCGCACTCTCGCGGCAGATCGAGGCCTTGGAAACGATATTGCCGCAGGCCGTCGACATCGCGGGTGTATGGCGGCTGCCGGACGGAGACGCCTATTATGCCAGCGCGGTCCGCGCCAACACCACGACGGACATCGACCCGGGCGATCTGCATCAACTCGGCCTCGACCAATGTGCGTCGCTGATTGCGCAGATCAACACGCTGCTGAAGGCGCAGGGCATGAGCAGGGGCTCGGTGGGCGAGCGGATCGCGAAGCTCAACAATGATGCCCGGTTCAAGGTCAGTGACGATGATGCCGGCCGCGAAAGGCTGCTCGAACTGGCACGCGGCTATATTGCCGATATCACCCGCCGCCTGCCTCAGGCGTATGGTATCTCGACGGTCGATCCGATCTCGGTGCGGCGCATCCCCCCGGCGATCGAAGCGGGCGCGCCCGGCGCATTCTATTCGGAAGGGGCAGCGGGCGAACCGGGCATCTATTCGCTCAACCTGCAGCATCCGGGCGAGCACGCGCTTTGGCGCCTGCCCACGCTGACGCATCACGAGGCAGTTCCCGGCCACCATTTCCAGTACAGCGTACTCAGCCATGCACCCTCGCTGCCGCTGTTCCGCCGCGTCGTGCGATTTTCCGCATATACCGAGGGCTACGCTCTTTACGCGCAGCAGGTCGCGGCCGAACTTGGCGTGTTCGAGGGGCAGCCGTTCAACCGCATCGGCGAATTGCAGTCACAGCTTTTCCGCGCGGCGCGGATCGTCGTCGACACCGGCCTGCACTACAAGCGATGGACCAAGGAGCAGGCGATCGCCTGGATGGTCGATAATGCTGGAGAGCAGCCGCTGGCGACCGAACGCGAGGTGACGCGCTATTCGGTCTATCCCGGGCAGGCGTGCAGCTTCAAGGTTGGTGCCACCCGCATCGTCGCGGCCCGCGAAGAAGCGCGCGAGAGGATGGGCGAACGTTTCGACATACGCCAGTTCCACGATCTGATCCTGACATCGGGCCCGATGCCGATGGCGGTGCTTGAGAAGGCCGTCGCGCAATGGGCGAAGGCGTAACCTGTTTCTGACCTGGAGTTTCTGACATGAGAATGGGCAAATTATCGCGCTTGTTTGCCGCAGCGCTGGCATGCCTTGCCGCGACGACCGCTCAGGCACTGCC